>DATMUQ010000658.1:0-6374 GCA_035563795.1 Terriglobales bacterium
GATCTGGCCCGCCGCAACCGACGGATCGACGTCGCAAGGCGACAAGAGGACGTTGATGTGCTGGTCGATGACCTCCTGCGCCATGACCGCCGATTGCGCCGTTTCCGACCGCATGTCGCGGGTGATCAGATCGATCTTGAATTTGCCGTCGATGCCACCGGCCTTGTTGATCTGATCGACAGCGAGCTGGATGCCCTGCAGCGTCGGTTGATCATAGGGCGCCAGGGCGCCGGTGAATGCGCCGACAAATCCGATCTTGATGGTGTCTTCCGCCTGTGCAGCGATCGGTGCCACGGCCAGCATCGTGGCCACCAGCGCCAATGTCCTCGTTATCTTGATCATGCCTCATCTCCCTTTTTGGCATTTCGGCAAACGCGTTTCCGCTCTTCAATGACCCCTTAAGCAACAATCCGTTCGGCGTGGCGACGGCCGAGATAGGCCTCGCGGACCGCCTGGCTCTGCTGCACCTCGCCGGCCGACCCCAAGGCGATCAGCTGCCCCTTGTTCAACACGGCGATCTGGTTGCAGAGCCGCATGATCAGCCGCATGTCATGGTCGACGATCAGCAGACCGAGACCCCGCTCCTGGACCAGCCAAGCCAGGATGCCCAACAAGTCCTCCGTCTCGCTCTCATTCATGCCGGCGGCCGGCTCATCGAGCAGCAGGAAGCGGGGATCCAAGGCCAGAGCGCGCGCGATCTCCAGGCGCCGCTGCTGGCCGTAAGCGAGCGTGCCGGCATCACGCTGTGCCAGATCGGCGATCTTGAGATCCCCCAGCAGCCGAAGCGCCGCTGCCGTCAGCTGCTCATGGCTCATCTGCGGCCAGCGCTGCGTCAGGGCGGCCTGGACGTTTTCCAGCGCCGTCAAATGGGCAAAGAGGCGGATGTTCTGGAATGTGCGGCCAATGCCGAGATGCGCGATTTTATGCGCCGGCAGGCCCGTCACATCGACCTCGTCAATGGTGATCCGCCCGCCGGTCGGTTGATGCGTGCCGGCGATGCAACCGAGCAAAGTCGTCTTACCGGAACCATTGGGTCCGATCAGGCCGAGGATCTGTCCCACCGGCAGCTCCAGCGACACTTTGTCGACGGCGAGCAGCCCGCCATAGGACTTGCTGACGACATCGATCCGCAGCACGTCCGTGGGCTTGCGCGCGATATTGGCAACGGCGCTGGTCTCGCGCGGAAGATCAATTGCCTTTGGCCGCAGAAACGACAGGAAGCGATCGATCTCGGCAAAGCCCAGCAACCCCTCCCGCCGCGTATAAAGCGTCGCGATAATGATGAGGCACAGGCCGATCTCGGTCAGGCCGAAGATCTGGGGAACCTGGACAAAGCCGAGGTCGAGGCCGTTCTCGCAGTGGCGCAACACCTCAACCACCGCCGTGATCAAGACCGCACCAGCCAGCGAGCCGGTAACGCTTGAGAGGCCGCCAACCACCTGCATGACGATGATCGAGAAGGTAAGGTCGAAATAGAATTGCTTTGGCGAAAACACCGTCAACATATGCGCCATCATCGCCCCTGCCAGGGCGGAGAGCATAGCCGACAGCATCCAGGCGACAAGGCGCTGGGCCGGCACATCGACGCCGATCGACTGCGCCGCTGCATGATTTTCCCGTGTCGCCCGCAACAACAGACCGACCCGGCTGTCACGGTATATTCGCGCGATCACCAAAGTCGCCACGGCAAGGCCGAGCGCCACCGGCAAGGTCGTCAATTTGGGAATGCCATAGACAGCCTGGTTGCCGCGGGTGAAACCCTGGGCGGCAACGATCAGCGATTCGACAATGATAAGAAGCCCGAGCGTCGCAATGGTCGCCGATGAGCCGTTCAGCCGGCAGATCGCCAGGCCAATGACCAGAGCGATCACACCAACAAGAACCAGGGTGATCAGCAGCGCCACCGGCAGGCCGAAATGACTCTGTAGGATTGCATCGGAAAGCAGCGGAAACGCCGTCTTCTTCAATGCCGGCACGATGGTCAGCGTTGCGGATATCTGCGCGCCCAACGCCATGAAGGAACATTGGCCGAAGCTGAGGATGCCGCTGTTTCCGGAGAAAATTCCCAACGCAGCGACGGCAGTCAGCATGACCAGGAAATTGGTCGTGGTGGTGATGATCGGTCCTTGCGCCAGGGCAAAGATAACAAGGCACGGGATCGCAACGATCGCGCCAAGAACGATCGCACTTCTGGCTGCCTGCGGCACGATATAGGCGGATAAGGCCACCGTCACTCTCCCTGGGACGCATGGCGGCAAGCGCTGTCGCGGCTTTGCGCGACATCACCCCCACAGCCTCGTTCCCTTCCCGATCGGGGCGCGTTGTATCGCGCTCCCTTTCCCTGATTTGTCGTGAAGGCTAGTCGAGGCCCCGATTGACCGTCAACTCATTTATTACAAAAATCTAGTCAAAGTCGATTTTTGTAATAAACGTAACTTCCACGAAAATTCGGATTGTGTTAGCAATGGCTCGAATGCCGCCAGATGAAGCGGCGAAACGACGACAGGGCAGCGGCTTCTTCGTCGATGGGAGAAAATAATCACAATGAGCGATGACAGCTCCAAAACCAGTGGCATGACCGTCGCCGATCGCATCAGACAGATCGCGGGCGAGATGACGCCTGCCGAGCAGAAGATCACGCGCATCCTCTTCGCGAGCGCCATGGTCGCGGGCCTCGACACGGTGGCAAGCCTCGCCGAGCGCGCGAATGTCAGCGGTCCCTCCGTTATCCGCCTCACCAGCAAGCTTGGTTTCGACAGCTATGTCGACTTCCAGCGCGTGTTGCGCGTGGAGATGGAAGAGCGCAGCAACTCACCGCTCTCCCTATACTCCCGCAACCGCAATGCGCCGAAGGAAGACCTGCTGACGAAATCGCGCGATGTCTTCGCCGCCGCCATGCGCAAGAGCTTCGACCGCATCTCGCCGGCCGAATATAGTGGCGTCATCGATACGCTCTGCGATTTGAAGCGTACGATCTTCCTCGCGGGTGGACGTTTCACTCAACTGATCGCGCAGATGGTCTATCTGCATCTCTTCCAGATGCGGCCGGGCATCCGCATGATTCAGGCCGGCCTGCAGACGCGGGACGACCAGCTCCTCGAGCTCAACGCCAAAAGTGCCCTGATGGTTTTCGATTTCCGCCGCTATCAGTCGGATTCGGTCTCCTTTGCCCGCGCGGCACATGAGCGCGGCGCCCGTGTCTTGCTGGTCACCGATCCCTGGGAATCGCCGATCGCAGAATTCGCCGATCACGTGCTGGTCGCCGAGGTCACCTCGCCCTCGCCCTATGATTCGATGGTGCCGGCTTTCGCCCTGGCGGAAGCCTTGATCGCCGAAGTGATGCCACGGCTCGGCAAGGATGCCGTCAAGCGGATCGAGGATCTCGAGGAACTCCGCACCGGCTTCGAATGGACCGAGGAATCGACAAGGGGAAAACGCGGTAACACAAAATCCAAGAAGCCGCGCAAATGAGAAAATAAGCGGGCGAACGAGCCTACAATATCAGTTGGGAGAGAAATATGGCCGATGGCGAAGTCGTCTATCTAGCCTGGAGCGATTATGTCGGCATCACCCGATGCCGTGGCGTACCCATTGCCGAACTGGAAAGCAGACTCCGAAATGGCCTGGGCTGGGCTGTTGCCGGGCAGGCGCTGACCCCCTTTGAGGATATCGCCCCCAATCCCTGGGGTCCGATGCTGGAGGTTCGCCAGACGCCGGTACCGGAAACCGAGACGCGCATCGATATCTGGCCCCATGTGGCACCGCTGCATTTCGTGTTGTGCAATTCGCTGTTGCCCACGGGAGAGCCTTGGGATTGCTGCACGCGTAGCTTCATGACCTCGGCCCTCAATGACTTTCAACGCGAGACCGGCCTCAGCTTCCTCGCTGCCTTCGAACATGAATTCCTGCTGACCGGTCCGACCCTGCAGCCCTCCACGCCGTTCTCGATGCGGGCGATGCGGGAGGTGCCGGAATTTATCGACGATCTTTCCCGTGCCTTGCAGCTGGCCGGTGTCGAGCCGGAAACGATCGAGCCGGAATATGGGCTCAGCCAATATGAAGTTTCGACCGCGCCAGCCAAGGGCGCCATGGCAGGTGATCGCTGCGTCATCACGCGGGAGGTCATCCGCGAGGTGGCGCGCCGCCGTGGATATAATGCCAGCTTCACGCCAAAGCCCACACCCGACAGCATCGGCAACGGTGCCCATGTCCATTTCAGCTTCGTGGACGAGGCCGGCAACAACGCGTCTTTCGATGCCAATGGCGTCGGCCAGGCTTCCAAGCCTGCCCAGCACTTCATCGCCGGACTGGTCAAGTTCCTGCCGGCGATCTGCGGGCTGGTGGCACCAAGCCCTGTCTCTTATCTGCGCCTGGGGCCTCATCACTGGTCCTGCGGCTATGCGAGCTTCGGCATCCAGAACCGGGAAGCGGCGATCCGCATCTGCCCGTCGCCAGACCGGGACCCGCAGCGCCAGGCCCGCGCCTTCAACATGGAGCTGCGGGCACCCGATGCCACAGCCAGTCCCTACATGGTGATCGGCGCCCTGGTGCGCGCCGGGTTGGAAGGCATCCGGCAGCAACTGCCCTTGCCACAGAGCGTCGATTGCGATCCATCGGATATCAGTGAAAGCGACCGGCTGGCGCGCGGCATCCTACCTCTACCCTCCTCGCTCACGGAGGCGCTTGCCCTGATGGAAGCGGCACCGGAGGTCAACAACTGGATGTCACCGGTCATGAAATCCTCTTATCTCGCCGTCAAGCGCAAGGAGATCGAAATGTTCGAACAGGCCGATGTCCTGGATATGTGCCGGAGGTACCAGCATGCTTACTGAGAGCGATCTCGCTCTGCCGATGATCGACCACCATTGCCATGGCGTGTCGCCTGCCGAACTGGACTTCGCCGGCTTCCAGGCCATGTTCAGCGAGAGCTACCGGCCGGCACCAGCGGGCACCACTGAGTTCCAGAAGCCGCTGGGTCTTGCTATCAGGCGCTGGTGCGCGCCCGTATTGGATCTCGAGCCGTCATGCCCGGCGGAAGCCTATGTCGAACGTCGCCTCGCGCTGGGTGCCGCTGAGGTGAACAAACGGTTCCTTCAGGCGAGCGGTCTTGACGAACTGTTGATCGATACCGGCCATCGCAGCGCCGCCATCGCCAATGTCGAGCAGATGGGCACCATCGCCAATCGTCCGGCGCGCGAAATCGTGCGCATCGAGGCCGTCGCCGAAGAGGTCGCGCGCAGCGGCATCAGTGCGGCAGGCTTCGTCCGGGCCTTTGCCGAAAAGCTGGCTGAGCGTGCGAAGAGCGCCGTTGGACTGAAAACCATCGTCGCCTATCGCACCACTTTCAAGATTGACCAGACCGCGCCCGCGGCGGCGGATGTCGACCGCGCCGCCGATGCCTGGTTCAAGCGCTGCGCCGATAGCGGTAAGGTTCGGCTCGAGGACCCAACGATCATCCGGCACGGGTTATGGATCGGCGCCGAGCTTTGCCGAAAGCACCGCTTTCCGATGCAAGTCCATGTCGGCTTCGGCGATCCCGATGTCTATATGCATGCCTGCGATCCCACGCATTTCACGGATTTCATCGCCGCCATGGAAAAGTGGGAGGTACCGATCACGCTCCTCCATAACTATCCCTTCCAGCGCGAGGCGGCCTGGCTCTCCGAGATTTTCCAGAACGTCTATTACGATGTCGGCGTGATCCTCAATTACGCGGCACCCATGGCGACCGATATCCTCGGCGAAGCTATGGAGATGGGGAAATATTCGAAGCTGCTCTACAGCTCCGATGCCTTCGGTCTCAGCGAACTCTACTATCTGGGTGCCAGACAGTTCCGCCTGGCGCTCCGCAGAGTCCTCGATCGCTGGCTGGCCGAGGATGCCTGCTCGCTGCAGGATGCCGAAGAAATCATCCAGATGCTCGCCCAGGACAATGCGCGACGCATCTACCCGCTTTCCTGACCGTCGCTTGCCGACAGATTTCGGGGCCGACATGACCGCTTCCGTCAATCCACCAACCAACCGCAGCCCGTCCGAAGTTGCGCTCGAACGCGAGGGCGCCAGCATCGGCAAGGTCATGAAGATCAGGGTCTATCCCTTCGTGCCGGTCGCGGCGGAGGGTGTCCGACTGACGGATATCGACGGCAAGGAGTATCTGGATTTCATTGCCGCTGCCGCCGTGGTCCAGACCGGATACAAGCATCCTGCCGTGCAGCAGGCGATCTATCAGGCACTGGATGGTATCTGGACGGCCATGCATTGTTGTCATCCGCATACCCATGCGATCGATCTCGCCGAGAAACTGATGAGACTGCTGCCAGGCGATTTCGAGAAGCGTGTCTGGTTTGGGACGACCGGTTCCGATGCGAATGACT
>DATMUQ010000659.1:0-4735 GCA_035563795.1 Terriglobales bacterium
GGGCTTGCCAGATAGCCGCCATAGCCCAGGGACACCACCAAGGCGATGCTGATGGTCGGGTTTGGCAACTGGCCGGCAACGCTGATCAGGATCGGGACGATATTGGACAGCCCCAATCCGACCAGGGCAAAGCCGAAGACAGCAGCCTGCGGCGATGGCAGACCAGCGACCACGACAAAGCCGATAGCCGCGATCAGCGCACTGATGCCGACCGTCCATCTTGCGCCGAAGGCGGAGCGCAGGCGATCTCCGGCCAGACGCCCGACGGCCATGACCAGAGAGAAGGCCGAGAAACCCCAGCTCGCCAGGGCCACGGACACACCGATGTCATTGCTGAGATAGAGCGCGCTCCAGTCACGCACCGCCCCTTCGACGGCAAAGCAAAGAGCCGCCAAGCGCCAATGGTCATGGCCGCGTTTCCCACACCCCGCAAGGACGTCCTGGCCGGATTGTCATGCAGCTCGGAAAAAGTCACCTGCGATTGAAATGCCAGGAAGATCGCCGCGAGAAGGACAACAATCAGCAGCGCCTGGACAGGGCCATTCACCAGGAAGAGGAGCCCGCTTCCCGTCGCCGCTCCGGCCAGGCCGCCGAAGCTCCACATGGCATGGATAGACGACATGACATGCTTTTGCAGCCGCGTCTCCACATCTGCCGCGAAGGCATTGGTCACGACATCAAGCAGGCCGGCCGCGCCGCCAAAGAGAAACATGCAGACCAGCGTCGCTGCGATACTGTCCAGCATGCAAAGCGGCAGAAACGTGAGAAAGAGGACGAGAACGCTGGCGAATAGCGGCGGTCGCATGCCCGCAGCGCGCGCCAGCCGACCGCTCAGGCTCATGGTGCAGATGGCGCCGCCGCTCATGGCAATCAGCATCGACCCGAAGACGGCGTCCGAAATCCCCAGCCTGGCTGTCGCCAGTGGAATCTGGGTCGCCCAGGCGCCGTATACCGCGCCGTTGACGAAGAACATGGCGGCAGCGGCAAGCCAAAGGCCGCGCGCGTTTTCGGTTCCAGTTGAAGGGCTCAGCATCCGGGCACGGGTCTTGTGATCCATCGGGAAATTTCGGCGGTGCGCCGATCTGGCAAACAGGTAGCTTACATTGCATGTATCATAGCTGCTGCATACATGCCCACCATTTCTCCCACAGGATGGCGGAGGCACAGAGGGCTGAGGCATCAGCCGGCGGCGCCCTGGGTTCCGTTCGTTATTGCCCCCTTCCGCCCTGCAGCCGGGCTCAGCGGGTAACACGGGCCGTCTCCGGCTGTGCTGCCAGGCTGAGGAGACGGTCGCGACTGTCGGCGGAAAAGCAGGGGGAGGCAATTTCGCAAACCGGCGCAAACATGGCGCAGGCCGACGCAGCGCGTGCAGAGAAGCAGCCTACGTCACGGTACTTCTGTTGGCTGGCAGATCGTCTTGAAGGAAGAGCAGTGGCGATTGGTGCCGTTCAACCAACTTGGTGCACCGACCGATGGCGGCCAGACGGCTACCCTACCGTACCCAATTGCGCATATCCGCCGAACGGCCGTTCGAAGCGGACTTGATGTCCCTTCGCCCGGCCAAGCGCTTTGAGCTCGTCTTCCAGCTCCGCGCGCGGCGTGACATGGAACAGCTTCAGCCATCCATGCAGAATTGCGCGCGGCAGACCGCCCAACCCCTCGCAGAAGCCGAAATCGACGACCGAGAACCGGCCGCCGGACTTGGTCAAGGCAAGTCCCCGCGCGAGTGCGGCCCGCCAGGGGGGAACCATGGACAGCGTATAGGAAAAATACACGCGATCAAACGCTTCCCGCCCGAAGGCAGCAGCATCGAACGCTGTCGCGTCGCCCTGCATGAGGCGAATGCGATCGGTGAGGCCGGCGCGGCTGATCGCCGCTCTGGCGGTCTTCAGCATCTCTTCGGAAATATCGAAACCGTAGAGCTCGGCCTTCGGATAGGCCCGCGCCACGGCAATCAGATTTCGACCCGTGCCGCAGCCCATTTCAAGGACACTGCCGCCGGCCTCCAAGCCCAATTCGGCGATCAACCGGTCACGCCCCAGCAGATAGGGCTTGCGCGTCAGATCGTAGATGTGCCGCGTATAGCGATACATCCGATCCATCGCGGTGGCGTGTGATGTCGTTGCGATCTCGGCCATATGGCGTTCAGGCCTTCATCTCAGCGGGATCATTCAGCTGATAGAGATGGAAGCCGCCATAGATCGACGAGCGATCCTTCGCCACATAAGCGCGGCAGGCTTCGGGGTCATAGGTCCACCGCCGGCGAATCGCGGCAGGAAGTGCTGCTTCGAGCGGGCTCTCATCGCCGGCGGTGCGGAAGATGACCCGGGCGCTAGGCTTGGCCGTGCGCGTGATTTCCGCCCAGAGTTCGGCCATCTGGGCAGGCGACATCCAGTCTTGCGCATCCAGCAGCACATAGCCGTCAAAGGCAGCACCAGACTCGCGCCCGAGCCGCGTGGTGAACGACGCATGCTCGATCTCGACCCGATCGACATTCGCCTTCACAGTCTCATAGTGGCGGCGTGACAGATAGCGCGGCACAGCAACCCGCTCGGTCTTGTCATAGCCCCGGCCGAATGCCTGCCAGGCGAAATAATTGTCTTCCATCGGGAAATCGCAGGCCAGCCGCTGCAGCCGATCCTTCAGCAACCCGGCGACATTGCCATGCGCCTGGGCATTCAGATAGGCGAATTGCGCCGGCGGAATGCCAAGACCGTAGAGCGAGATCGGCACGCTGCAGAGCCAGCGCACCAGCTTCGTATCGAACATCGGCGCCAGTGTCTCGTTGAAGAGGCGGCGCTGCTCGTCGAGGCTGGTTGCGGTCAGCATCTTGCGCGGATTCTTGCCGTAGGCACGGGCCAACACATGGACCGTGCCGATGAAGCGGCCGAGCAACCCGTAGCGATAGACATTGCGGGCGAAAATATTGATGCGACGGCCGGTGCCGAAGCTTTTATGCTCCCAGTAGGCCCGGGTGACCGGATCGAGCTGGTCGCGGATATAACGATCGTAGAAGAAGGTGTTGGCCTTCTCGTCGGCATAGCCAAAGAAGCGAAAGAAGGATTCGTAATCCGGCAGATATTTGATCGCCGCGATCTTCAGCTTCACCAGCGCCACATGCGCCGGATTGAGGTCGACGGCGCTGATGCCGGTGGGCGAGGCCGTCAGATAGCTCATGACATTGCAGCCGCCGGACGCGATGGTCAGGATGCGCTTGCCAGGTGCCAGATCCAGCGCCGCCATGTCGACCTCCGGATCCTCCCAGATCTGCGGATAAACGAGGCCGGAAAAGGCCAGGGTGAAGAGGCGCTCCAGCATGCCTTGCTTCGAGGTGAGTGCATTGGCATGTACCGCGTCCTTGAGAAGCTGGTTGGTCATGGTGGCGACTCCCCTGTCATCAAACCTTCACCGAATCAGCCCCGTTGGACTGGCTCCATATTGTCCCTACCAATCATCTGTTGCGTCATGATGAACGTGACAGTCCGAAGCCTTACAAGATCGACTAGCCCCCCCCAGAAGGTCGCGGGAATGGCGAGAGGACTTGACCCAATCGGCTACCAATACCTTGCCGACCTTCGGGCGCCGATATAGTGGCCGGATTTACGCAGGAAATGGCACACGACCCTGGACACATCTGGGCACTGGGGAATCGATGCGGTAGCCGATTTATCGTGACAGAGCTACGCCGCCGAACCCGCCAGAATTCTCCCCCTCCAACTTCCAGGCAGCCGATGCGCATAGTCAGCCGATTGGTTACCGCTGGGACGTATTCATCCGCTCCGGTCTGACAAATTCGATGGCCAGCGTAACCAAGAAGCGACAGCCGTCGAATTGACTAGTGTCGGGCCTGGTTATCCCAACGGCCATCAATTGGCACCTGCTTCTTAGTTCGTCCGGAACCCCATGAAAGCATTAGCAAAAAGCCAATACGAGCCTTTACGGACAGCGACCTTACCATGGCGGCTCGGGTCGATTGGGGTGCTGCGGAAAATCTTGGGCCCGACCAGCGATTGGCGGGTGAAGGAGGTTGGCGACGGCAATCTCAATCTGGTCTTCATTGTCGAGAGCAGCAGGGGATCGTTGGTCGTCAAGCAGGCGCTGCCCTATGCACGCGTGGTCGGCGACAGCTGGCCGATGTCGCTTGATCGCACCTTCTTCGAGTTCAATGCCCTGACGCGCCTCGAGGCGCGAGACCCCGGGCGCCTGCCGAAGCTCCATTATTTCGATGAGGAACAGGCCCTCATGGTGATGGAGCATCTCCACCCGCATGTCATCCTGCGCAAGGCGCTCATAGATGACATAGCCTTGTCGCATTTGGGCGGACATCTCGGGCGCTATCTGGCCCGCACGCTGTTTCGTGGCTCAGACCTTTCCATGAATACCGCCGAGCGCAAAACGGATCTTGCCCTCTTTGCCCGTAACGTCGAGCTCAGCGGCATCACCGAAGATCTTTTTTTCACCGACCCCTTCATCGTCCATCCACGCAACCGCCACACCCCCGGCCTGGAAGATAGTGCGCGCGCCGCGCGCGCCGACATGGACCTCAAGCTGGCTGCTCGCACACTCAAGGCCAAATTCTGCAGCTGCGCTGAAACGCTGCTGCACGGCGATCTCCACACCGGCTCGATCATGGTCACCGACATGGACAGCCGGGTGATCGACGCGGAATTTGCCGTCTACGGACCGATGGGCTTCGATATCGGCTCGTTGCTGGGCAATTTCTGGCTCGCTTATT
>DATMUQ010000660.1:0-2738 GCA_035563795.1 Terriglobales bacterium
GGCCAGCCAGTCGGCAAAACGCCGCTTGCCGAGACGGGGATTGTCGCCCGGCACCAAGGTGCTGTCGGTGAGCATGGCACCGAAATAGCAGGCACTCTCATCGGCAACCACGCGACGCGGGTCATGGTTGGCAGTGAGATAGAGCTGCACCAATTCCGTGAGACGCAGCTTTTCCGGGCCGGCCAGTTCGACGATGCCATTGACCGGCGCCGCCAGGGTAACCTCGGCCAGAGCAACAGCGACATCATCCGAGACGATCGGCTGGATATAGGCGGGCGACAACCGCACCGTGTCGCCCGAGATGGCCGACTGGGTGATGCCGTTGACGAATTCGAAGAACTGGGTCGAGCGCAGGATGGTATAGGGCACCGACCCGGCCCGGATCAGTTCCTCCTGGGCCATCTTGGCGCGGAAATAGCCGCTTTCCAGCAGCCGCTCGGTGCCGACCACTGACAGGGCCACGTGATGCTTGATGCCGGCTGCCGCTTCCGCCGCCAGCAGATTGCGGCCGGATTTCTGGAAGAACTCCATCACCGGCTGATCGTCGAAGGACGGTGAGTTCGCCACATCGACCACCACCTGGGCGCCCTGGAGCGCCTCCGCGAGGCCCTCGCCGGTCACCGCATTGACGCCGGAAGCGGGCGAGGCCGCCATGACCTCATGGCCCTTCTCGCGCAGCCGTGCCACCAGTTTCGTCCCGATCAGACCGCTGCCGCCAATAACCACGATACGCATGTTGCACCTCCGCAATGTTGCCGGCAGGCGGATCAAGCTGCCCGCTGCCCTGATACCCCTTAAGACGAGGCGGCACGGGCCAGCGTGACATCACGGCAGAGATTTTTCCCGGAGCCTGCTTTTTTGTGGGAAGTCCGGTTTTCGGCTATGTCCTGAGGTGGACATGGATACCGCCTCGGTGCAGCCGGCCAGCAAGCGATCGAGTGGGGTCGGGCCTTTGGCGCGATGCCGGACCCGGCGTGGATCAGCCCTTCGTCCCGTCGATGACAGTCGCGTAACCGATCGATGACACTGTCATTATTTCTGTAAACAAAGCCGCACACTCCCGGGTCACGTCATCATCTCGTCATGGCCCATCAGCATTGTCACGCCCGAAGGCTCGGGACATCCCCGAGTCGAGAGATAGGCCAGGTTCTTGCCCGTGCCAGAACAGATCACGTGGCTGCCTGGCTCAGGAGAGCGGTGAAGCAGCGATGAATATTGAACCTGGTGGCACAACCTATCGGGCGATTTTCATCTCGGATGTGCATCTCGGCACCCGCGGCTG
Source organism: Terriglobales bacterium (assembly GCA_035563795.1). GTDB lineage: Bacteria > Pseudomonadota > Alphaproteobacteria > Dongiales > Dongiaceae > Dongia_B. The sequence continues at coordinate 1,283 of DATMUQ010000660.1, forward strand.
CAAGGCGGAATTCCTGCTCGATTTCCTCAAGCATTGCGAGTCAGACCACCTCTATCTGGTCGGCGACATCATCGATTGCTGGCGCCTGAAGAAGAGCTGGTTCTGGGCCCAGAGCCATAATGACGTGGTACAGAAGATCCTGCGCAAGGCCCGCAAGGGGACACGCGTCATCTTCGTGCCCGGGAACCACGACGATCCCCTGCGCGATTACGATGGCATGGCCTTCGGCGGCATTCTGATCGCCAAAGAAGTCATCCACGAGACTGCCGATGGCAAGCGCATGCTGGTGGTGCATGGCGACGGCTTCGACGGCATCATGCGCCACGCGCCCTGGCTGGCGCAGCTTGGCGACACCGCCTATACCTTCGCGCTCTTCGTCAACCACTGGTACAACCGCGCGCGCGTGGCGCTCGGCTATCCCTACTGGTCGCTCTCTGCCTATCTGAAGCACCGCGTCAAGGATGCGGTCAAGTTCATCAGCGATTTCGAGATCGCCATGGCTGAAGAAGCCAAGGCGCGCGGTCTCGACGGCGTCATCTGCGGCCATATCCACAAGGCCGAGATCCGCGACATCAACGGCATCAAATATTGCAATGACGGTGACTGGGTCGAAAGCTGTACGGCTTTGGTCGAGCACCGCGACGGACGATTGGAAGTGATCGAATGGGCGCGGACACGGCAGTTTTCGATGTTGCAGCAGGCCTGAGCTATCGCCACCGCGCCGAGCCACGGCCGGCGCAGCAGGCGATCGCCCTCGACCGGCCGTTGACGATCAGCATCGTCAGCGATGCCTGGGCGCCGCAAGTCAATGGCGTGGTCCGCACCCTCGGCCGCACGATCGCTGAATTGCAGGCGCTCGGCCATGCCGTCAATGTGATCTCGCCCAGCGATTTCCGCACCCTGCCCTGCCCCAGCTATCCCGAGATCCGCCTCGCCATGACCACGCGCTGGGGCGTCGCCAAATTGCTGGACCGGCAGAAGCCGGATGCCGTGCATATCGCCACCGAGGGGCCGCTGGGCCATGCCGCGCGCGCCTATTGCCGTCGACGCAAGCTACCCTTCAGCACCGCCTATCACACCCGTTTCCCGGAATATGTCGCCGAGCGCTTCCGGATTCCCCTCGGGCTCAGCTACGCGCTGCTGCGCCGCTTCCACGCCCCCGCCCATACGGTGATGGTGGCGACCCGCTCGATCGCCGATGATCTCGCGGGTCGCGGCTTCGGCAATATCCGCTTCTGGTCGCGCGGCGTCGATCTCGACCTGTTCCGGCCGCGTGAGCGGGAAATTCCCGAAGCCCTGCGCAATCTGCCGCGCCCGCTGCATCTCTATGTCGGCCGCCTCGCAGTCGAGAAGAATCTGGAAGCCTTCCTGGCGCTCGATCTGCCCGGCAGCAAGGTGGTGGTCGGTGACGGCCCGCAGCGCGCTTATCTGCAGAAGCGTTACCCAACGACCGTTT
>DATMUQ010000661.1:0-2691 GCA_035563795.1 Terriglobales bacterium
CAGCGGCTGGCCCAGTTTCTACGCGCCCGCCGAAGCCAAGGCCGTCGCCATGACGGAAGACCGCAGCCATGGCATGGTTCGGGTGGAAGTACATTGCGAGAAATGCGGCGGCCATCTCGGCCATGTCTTCGATGACGGCCCGCAGCCGACCGGCCTGCGCTATTGCATCAATGGCGCATCGCTGGACTTCAAGCCGGAAGAATGAGCGGCGTTCATCGCTGAAACGGAAACGGCGGCAGGAATGCCGCCGTTTTTGTTTGTGCAGACGCCTGCGCTACTGCGCGTATTTCATCAGCACGTCGAGCGCCTTGGCGGTCGGATGATCGAGGCAATCGTCGATCAGCTTGTCGGTGGCTTCCGAGAGCTTGGTGATATCGATGTCCTTATGGCCTTTCTGGCCGGCGATATACCCATGCAGAAAGGCGATGGTCGCAGTCCGATCCTCACCGTCGAGGCGCATCACCGATTTGCAGTCGAGTTCGGCGACATTCTTGGTGTTGTCCGCCGCGCCGGCACTGCCTGGCATCGCCGCGACGCAGAGCAGCGAGACGATGGCTGATAGCGCGATAGCTTGTGTCAGCTTGAGATTGGTCATTGCGTCGATCTCCCAGCAAGGATTTGTCCAAGGCGCCCGCTTAGCCGAAGCACCCGTTGTTACATCGGCACCTGTCCGGCCATGCAGCTCTGATAGGCACTGCTATAGGCCTGTTGGCGCGCATTCGATTTGCGTGCACCATTGGCGACGGCACCCAGGCCGGCACCGGCGGCAGCACCTTTCCCTGCCCCCTCGTTCCCGTTGACAGCGCCACCGATCAAGGCGCCACCCACCGCTCCGCGTGCGGCACCGCGCAATGCGCCACCGGCCGGAACTGCATGGTTCGCATAATCTTGCGCATAGGCTTGGCAAGCGGCCGGCGTCGGTGCCGTCTGGGCTTTGGCAGGTCCTGATTCCATGAGCAGTGTCCCTGCCAGGGCGCATAAGCAGGCTACACTGATCCCGATCCGCTGCATCGGCGACCTCCCCTGGTAGCGGCGCAAGGCACCGCGCGACCCAACAGCAGAAATGAAACGCCTTCTTTTTTTCGGAGTCAACGCACCTTGCGGGCGGACGACTTTCACAAGCCATGGCGGAGACGACGACGTGATGCCGTCGTCGGCGTCTCTTGGCATCGAGCCGCAACAAAATGGCGGCATCTCAGCCGCCGCTCTCATGCACCATTCATGTGAGCCGTCGCGGCTTCAGATGTCCATCACTCCATGAGACCATCCGGTTCGTCAACCAGTCCAGCGATGGGAAACACGGCACCCTTGTAGCTGATATGCTCCGCAACAAGGCACTGGCTGACAATGCCGTCGCTGACGATGGGCATGATGGCGTATTCCGCGATCGCTTCGTCGCCGGTCAGTCGCTGCCAATTATAGATGCTGACGACAGACCGGCGGCTGGTTGCGACACGGAGGTAGTCCTCGTGGATCTGCACGCGCACACTCTCGGGGATGACGAGCTGATCGAGGAAGAGGCCGGTATAGTCACTGCCATAGATCGAAACGCAATGCGTGCCGACCAGGCGATACCTGGCCCTGAAGGGCTGATATAAAAGATCGACAATCAGCACATAAGGCAGGGACAATCTCGGCATATCCGCCGGATCGATCTCCTGGCGGCCAGGGGCCTCACGCGCGCCCCTCAGGTTCAGCCAATAGTCATGGATCGCCGCGACATGCGGCGACACGAAACTGATGTTCGGCCCTGCTGCAGGTCCATCCATGACGACGTCCCGCCCTTCCTGACTGCGCGATCGCCGCGGCAGAGCCTCGAACCATCGCCTCGGATGGTAGCGTTTCTGCCCGTTAGGTCGATCGATGATTTCGCGGATGCCCACCTTGAACGGTGATTGACTGGCTTTCCGCCATCGTGATGGAGAGTCCTTAAGCAAGGATTGATGTGGGCAATGCCACGGCCGATTCCGCGCGACAAAGCGGCCGCCTGACCCTCATTGAAGGAGCGTCGCCGCAGCACGCACAATCATCACGCGAACGCCGACATAAGCACATATGCGGCGGCACACTGACGAAGCGGCACGCACTGTACGTTGTTCCGGCGCGACTGGGTATTGCGACGTCTGGACGCGAAGCAGCAGATATCCTTAGCCCTCATCTACCAAAGAAAACGGCGGCATCGCTGCCGCCGTTTCGTTTCAGCAATCTCTCGCGGGATCAGCAGGCCGCCACCGCACGCGACGCGAGTGTCGAGATCAATGCCGCGCGATATTCGGGCGTGCCGTGCAGGTCGCCGTTGAGCTCCGATGGGTTGACCTTCACCGCCTTCGCTGCTTGCGGCGTGAAGTTCGCCGTCAGGGCCGCCTCGACGTCCTTGGCCCGGAAGACGCCGTTGCCGCCGCCGGTGACGGCGATACGCACCCCGCCTTTGGTCTTGGCGACGAAGACGCCGATCAAGGCGAAACGCGAGGCAGGTTGCGGGAACTTCTGGTAGGCGGCCTTTTCCGGTTTCGGAAAATGCACGGCGGTGATGATCTCGCCTTCTTCCAGCGCCGTGTCGAACAGGCCCTTGAAATAGGCGTCCGCCGCGATCTCGCGCTTGTTGGTGCGGATCGTCGCACCGAGACCAAGCACCGCCGCGGGATAGTCCGCCGCCGGATCGTTATTGGCGAGCGAACCGCCGATGGTACC
>DATMUQ010000662.1:0-6785 GCA_035563795.1 Terriglobales bacterium
AAGCCGGCCGGACCAAGAGCCAATCCTGCGCCAGTAAATAGAATGGGACCACTCAGCCAGGACCGCCCGACACGGCCCGCTATGGCACTGTAGAGCAAGACGACGGCAGCAAGAATCGCGACGTTTTCATACATGGAATACCGGGCCATTCCAATGCAATGATTGAGGCGCTCAAGTGGTGTGAGCGGCGCTCAGGGCCATTGGTTTAAAATGTCGGATGCCTCGTCCCGCGTCTTTGACGCAGGTCAACGATCGGAAACGTCAGAAGCGTGGGGAATTGCAGTTCAGCATCCTCGTCGTGACCGGTTCGGGTCGGGTTTACGAGGTCGACGCTAAGGGCGCCTGCGATACGCGCTACTATCTGGACCGACGGAACGACCGCGCCGGACTCCAGTTTCGACAATCCCTGTTTTGAGACTGATACCGCCTTTGGGGATTCGTCTTGGCGGAGGTCCTTTCCTCGCGAAAGGACGGACCTCGACGGCTAGCCGCCGAGGCTCGAAGCCCTGCTTCTAATCAGCTCCCGCTTTCTTCGACATCCATCTGCGACTGCAGGTAATTTTGCAGGCCCACTTTCTGGATAAGTTCGAGATTGGTCTCCAGCCAGTCGACATGTTCTTCCTCGGATTCGAGGATGTCTTCGAGGAGTTCGCGGGTGATATAGTCCTTAACCTCTTCGCAATAGGCGATGCCGCTGCGGAGATCCGGAATGGCCGTCATTTCCAGCTTGAGGTCGCAGGCCAGCATTTCCGGTACGTTCTCGCCGATCAGCAACTTGCCGAGATCCTGCAGATTGGGCAGGCCTTCGAGGAACAGGATGCGCTGCACGAGATGATCGGCATGCTTCATCTCATCGATCGATTCCTCGTATTCATGCTTGCCGAGTTTGCCGAAGCCCCAATTCTTCAGCATGCGGGCGTGCAGGAAGTACTGGTTGATCGCCGTCAACTCGTTCTTCAGCACCTTGTTGAGGATCGCGATAACCTTCTTGTCGCCCTTCATGTCGGCCCCCTTGTGATCGTGTCAGATGTGATCGTGTCAGATGTGATCGTGTCGAAATGTTGCTGGGTCAAAAAGCCACGCCGCAAAACAGCATGAGACCCGATAGGCTGTCAGCAACCCTACAACAACTTCGCAGGTAATAAAAGGAAACAGGCCAACACCAAATGCTGCCGTTCTCCCGGCTGGGAGAAGCAACAGTCATGGCGCCGCGACCTGGCGCAGGCGGCAGAATGCCGCGGAGATGAGAAATGATAATGCGAATGAGTTGCAATATCTAGCGATCTCGGCTATGCCACGGAAGATTTTTCGGCATCTGCAATCGGGCGGCGCAAGGCCGGTCGAGCTGAGCAGCTGCAGGGGCGCTCCGCGGGAGCAAAGCGAGGACAGGATGAAGAAGACTTTGTTGGGAATGGCTGCTGCCCTGACCATGGGTGGCCTGCTGGCTTCGACGGCCATGGTGGCGCCGGCGCTGGCGGCCGGTCCGAAGGTGTCGGATATCGTCACCCATTACGCCGATCTTGGTTATGCCATGTATGGCGATGCCGTGACCGGCGCCCAAGCGCTGGACAAGTCGATCGATGCCTTCCTCGCCGATCCCAACGACAAGACCCTGGCGGCTGCCCGTGATGCCTGGCGGGCGGCGCGCGTTCCCTATATGCAGACCGAGAGCTTCCGTTTCGGCAATCCGGAAGTCGATGATCTCGAAGGCAATGTCAATTCCTGGCCGCTCGATGAGGGCCTGATCGACTATGTGGCGGATTCTTATGGCCAGACCTCGGATTCCAACCCCTATTACCGCCTCAATATCATCGCCAACAAGGAACTGCAGATCGGCAAGGACAAGATCGACGCCTCGGTCATTGACAAGAAGCTGATCCAGTCCATGGAAGAGGTCGGTAATGTCGAGACCAATGTGGCGATCGGCTATCACGCCGTCGAATTCCTACTCTGGGGCCAGGATCTGAACGGTACCGGCCCGGGTGCCGGCAACCGCCCGGCCAGCGACTATGATCAGAAGAATTGCACCCATGGCAATTGCGATCGCCGCGCGGCCTATCTGAAGGCGTCGACCGATCTGCTGGTCGACGATCTCACCGCCATGCGCGACCTCTTCGCGGCCGACGGTGCCGTGCGCAAGCGTCTCACCGCCGCCAAGCCGGAAGACGCCCTGGTTTCGATGTTCACCGGCCTCGGTTCACTCTCCTACGGCGAGCTTGCCGGCGAGCGTACCAAGCTCGGCCTGATGTTGCATGATCCGGAGCAGGAGCATGATTGCTTCAGCGACAACACCCACAATTCCGACTTCTACGACCAGCAGGGCATGGTGGAGGTCTATAACGGCACCTATACCAAGCTCGATGGCACGAAGATGAAGGGTGCAAGCCTGCATGATTTCGTCAAGGCGCATTCGGCCGATGCCGATAAGCGCATCGAGGCGGCGATGAAGAAGACCACCGGAACGGCGACGGTCATGAAGCAGACCGCCGATAGCGGCAAGTGGGCCTACGATCAGATGATCGGTGCCGACAATCCGGAAGGCAATAAGATCGTCCAGAACTTCGTCGATGCGCTGGTCGCTCAGGCCCATGCCATCGAGGCGGGTGTGACGGCCTCCCATCTCGCCATCAAGGTCGAGGGTTCGGACAGCCTCGATAACCCGTCGGCGGTCAAGACCAACTAACCGCTGCGTCATAAGGTCCGGATGCGGGCCGGTCGCTGATAGTCCTGGACTATCGGCGCCGGCCCGTAGCCTTTATAGGATATGTGATGTCAGCTTGCTGAAAGCAGCGATTTGCCGCCTGGCGGCTGGATGATCTCAATGAGTGGCATGTCATGGGAATGGGTTTAACACGCAGGAAGCTTTTGACCGGGATCGCCGGCGCGGCCGGCCTGTCGGCTCTCGGCAGCGGCTATGCCTATGTTGCGGCACCGGCCGCCGCTGCTGCCAATGCGGCGGCAAAAGGCTATCCGACAGCACCGCTTCCGCCGGCCGGCGCCGACATCGTCGAGGTCGATCTCACGGCGAAAATCCGCCGCCAGCAATTCCTCGCCGCGCCGGCGGGGGAGAGCGATCTTGCCACTTATGACGACGCGCCGGGCATCAAGGTCATTCGCCTGCAACATGGCCAATGGCTGCGCGCACGTTTGCACAATGCGCTCGACGAACACACCACCATCCACTGGCACGGCATCCGTCTTCCCAATGCCATGGACGGTGTGCCCTATCTCACCCAGGCGCCGGTCCTGCCGGGTGAGAGCTTCACCTATGCCTTTCAGCCGCCCGATACCGGCACCTTCTTCTTCCATCCGCATTGCGATACGGCGGCACAGCTTGGCCGCGGCCTTGCCGGTGTGCTCATCATCGACGGCGACGAGACGCGCAAGAGCGATGCCGATATCATCTGCACCTATCGTGACTGGCGCCTGAAGCCCGACGGCACCTTCGATACCTTCATGACCGACAAGGGTGCGGCGACGGCCGGCACCTTCGGCCAGTATCCGACGGTGAATGCCGCCGCCTTGCCCTATCGCGCCGACCTGCCGAGCAATGGTGATATTCGTCTGCGTGTGCTCAATGTCGACCCCACCCGCATCATGGAGATCGGCATCGAAGGGGCGGAAGCCTGGATCATTGCCACCGACGGCAATGCCATCGACCCCGTCAAGCTCGACACCTGGAAGCTTGGCCCCGCCATGCGGCTCGATCTGCAATTGCGTGCCCCGAATGCAGCGGGCGGCAAGGTGCAGTTGATCAATTATTTCGCCGCGAAGCCCGTGCTGCTGGCCGAGTTTACGTCCGCGGGAACACCTCTGGACCGGGCGGCCTTCACGCCGGCTGCCTTGCAGCCACCACGCCTGGCCGAAAACGATCTTGCCAATGCCGTGCCGCAGCAACTGCGCCTCAGCTCGGCCGGCTCCGGCTCGCAATCGGGCAAGACGGCGGCGAAGACGAAGAAGCCTGCCGATATCGTCCTCCCCAATGGCGAGGTGCTGCATCTTGCGGATTCGCTCTGTCTGACGCCGGTGACACTCTGGGCACTCAACGGTGAGGCCTGGCCGGATCGCAGCCATCAGAACCTGCCGCCGCCGTTATTCGATCTCGCCAAAGGCAAGACCTATGTGATCGAGGTGATCAATACCACCTCGCGCCAGCATCCGATTCATCTCCATGGCCATACCTTCAAGGTGCTGGAATCGAACAGCCAGCAGATCGTGCCGCATCTCGCCGATACGGTGCTGGTGGCGCCGAATGAGCGGGTGAAGATCGCCTTCACGGCCGACAATCCCGGCAACTGGATGGTCCACTGTCACATCATCGAGCACCAGGAAACCGGCATGATGGGATATTTCCGTGTTGCCTGAGATGCCGTCGTCTTTCCGTTCCTTTCCTTGTACGCGGCTCCTCAGGCTGGTGCTGCTGGTCGGCATCGGTCTCGCATCGGCTGGTCTCGGCGCTGTGGTCCTGGCCGATGAGAGCAACACCGCCCATAGCCAGAACCCGACGCAGCGCCTGGTGACGCCCGATCCCAAAATGCCGCAGGACAAAGGCCTCGATTTCAGCATGGGCGGCGGCGTCTTCAAGACCAATTGGGTGGCGGCGCCCGCTTCGACCCAGGCAGTCGACGGGCTGGGGCCGCTCTATAACGCACGATCTTGCAATGCCTGCCATCCCGGCGGCACGCGGACGCGCGATCTCACCGATCTGCAAGGTGCGCCGGTGCCGGGCCTGCTGCTGCATCTGTCGCAGATGATTGCCGGCAAGGCGGGGCCGGATGCGGCTTACGGCCAGCAGATCCAGACCTCGGCGCTCGCCAACCAGCAGCCGGAAGCGCGCCTGTCGGTGAAGCGGATAGCCGGGCCGCAAGTCACCCTGGCCGACGGCACAATGGTGCAGCTCTATCGCACCGAGCCCGAGCTCACCGATCTTGCCTTCGGCCCACTGTCGCCGGAGACCTCCGTCGGCCTGCGCATCGGTCCGGCGATCCATGGGCTCGGCCTGCTGGAGCGCATTCCGGAAAAGGTGATCCTCGCCCAGGTCGGGCATGAGGCGGGAGTCTCGGGCCGTCCCAACCAGGTATTGGATATCCAGAGTGGTAAGATGCGCGTCGGGCGCTTCGGCTGGAAGGCGTCGCAGCCCAGCCTGATGCAGCAGAACGCCCATGCCTTCGCCATCGATATCGGCATGTCAAACCGCGACTTCCCGGCCGGCAGCGGCGATTGCACGGCGACGGAGAAAGCCTGCATGGAGGCGCCCAATGGCAATTCGCCGCAATTCGGCAATGTCGAGATCGCGGACAGCCTGCTCGATCTGGTCGATACCTTCACCCGCTATGCCATGCTGCCCAAGACGCCGGCATCGGCCGATGCGGCAACGCTCGTAGCCGGGCAGAAGATCTTCGCCGCCAGCGGCTGTATTGCCTGCCACCGGCCAAGCTTCAATCTCCCCGCATCGGCCGGGGCACCGGCACAGCGCATCGCCCCCTATACCGATCTTCTACTGCACAAGATGGGACCGGGTCTGGCCGATGGCGTGGTCGAAGGCGAGGCCGCAGGCCATGAATGGCGGACAGCGCCGCTCTGGGGCCTGGGCCGCGCGGTGACGGCGGACGGTCAGGGCGCCTTGCTGCATGACGGACGTGCCGCCACGATCCTGGAAGCGATTCTGTGGCATGGCGGCGAGGCCGCAACAGCGCAGCAGCGTGTCGTCGCCCTCGATGCCGTTGCGCGTGAGAACCTGATTGCCTTTTTGCGATCGCTTTGACGACGAGCGGTTGCGGGAAAACAACGAGACCGGAACGATAAGGACGGAACAGATGCCAACCAGGCGCCAGACATTGTTGAGCGTGATCACGGCCGCTTTGTGGCAGGTCCTGCCGCGCACAGCGCAGGCGGCGGAGCGCAACCTGCCGGCCTTCAACGCGGCCTATGGCGAGAAGATCGCCGTCCCCTTCCTGGCGCAATTCGAGACCGCGGCGGATGGGTTGGTCACGGCGGCCGAGGGCCTGAAGGCGAAACCGGGTGCCGAGAGCTTTGCTGCGGTCGTCAAGGGCTTCAACGACGTCTCCGATGCCTGGATGGCGGTGCAGGTGCTGCGCTTCGGGCCGATGACACAGAACCAGCGCCTCGACCGCATCGCCTATTGGCCGGAACGCAGCAACACCACTGAAAAGCAGATGTCGGCCTTCATCGCCGCTAATGATGCGAGCAAGCTGGCGCCTGAGGCTTTCGCCAAGGCCAGCGTCGCCCTGCAGGGTCTGAGCGCGCTTGAACGCCTGCTCTTCGACAACGAACACGGTGCCGACGGCAAGCCGTCGAGCGAGAAGGCGCTGGCGCAACTGATGGCGCAGGAACCGGCCGCTGCCTATCGCATCGGTCTCATCGAGGCCATCGCTGTCAACCTGCGGCAGATCGCCAAGGAAGGCGGGGCGGCCTGGCAGGCGTTCGCGGCCAAGCTGGCCAAGGGCGATGAAGGTGGTTTCGCCGTTTCGCCGCAAGAGGCGACCAACCAGATCTATGCCGGGCTGGTGACGATCAGCCAGGCCTTGGGCAGCCAGAAGCTCGGCCTCGCCCTCGGCAAGGCGCCGGCATCCGCCAAGCCGCATCAGGCCGAGCAATGGCGCGCTGGCCGCTCGCTGCGCAATATCGATCGCAACCTCGCAGCATTGGAGCAGGGCTTGATGGGTGATCCCGCCGGTTCTGCCATCGCCTTGGTCACCGATGCCGCGACGGCAACTGCGCTGAAGCAGAAGATCGAGACGAGCTTCGCCGATTGCCAGCAGGCG
>DATMUQ010000663.1:0-3147 GCA_035563795.1 Terriglobales bacterium
CCGGCCGCCTCTCCGAGAACGTTTCACAGTATCCCCTTGGGTCCTGAAGCTAGGCGTTCCCTGCGCGCGCGCAGGCCGCTTTGCATAAACATCCGAAATACGTCTTTCGCAGTGTCTGAGGCTGGACGCGTCCAACGCGCCACATCCGCCGCGACCAACCGGCCACTAAGCAGGGCGCCTCTCCCCAGGGCAGGAACCTATCTGGTTGGGGCGCCTATTCCAACCTATTTTTTTGCCCGGGCAATCACAATACGGGAAACTCCGGCCAAATCTGACGCAACTCTCAGAACCTGCAGCCCGGCTGCAGCCAATATGGCCGAGGCGGCTTCGCCCTGCCCGATGCCGATCTCGACAAAAGCTGTGCCTCCTAGGCGCTTCAGAGCCGGTGCCAGCGCCCTGACGGCATCCAAGCCGTCAGCACCGCCATCCAGGGCTGATACTGGCTCGTAATCGCGCACATCCGGCTCTAATCCGGCGATGTCGGCCGTCGGGATGTAAGGCGGATTCGACACAATAACGTCGAAGCGGCCGTCCAGGTTCTCGTCCCAATTGCCAGCGCGGACCTCCGCCCGGCCTGATAGATCCAGCCTCGCCATATTGGTGAGCGCGATGATGCGGGCCTGATCCGAAGCCTCGATGCCAAGCCCTTTGGCGTTGGGAAACTCGGTTAAGACCGCGGCAAGGATACAGCCCGAGCCAGTGCCGAAATCGAGCACTTTCAACGGTGCCGAACGGTCCGGGAATTCGGCCATTACTTGCTCAATGATGGTCTCAGTATCGGGACGGGGAATCAGCACGCCCGGCGCCACCACAAAATCGCGGCTCCAGAATTCCTTGTGGCCGGTGATGTAAGCGACGGGTTCGCGGGCAATGCGGCGCGCGATGAAGACCTCGAAACGCTCGGGATCACCGGCCGCTTCCCACAGCACCCGCGCTTCCAGACGCGGATTGTCGATGCCTGCCGCCGCAAGCCTGGCCGAAGCCGCCCGTAAGAGATCGCGCGAATCGCTCACCCGTTTTCCGATTCCAGCTCGGCGAGACGGCTGGCCTGATCTTCGGTGATCAAGGCATCGACGATGTCGCCGAGATCGTCGCCAGCAATGATGCGGTCGAGCTTGTAAAGCGTGAGATTGATGCGGTGATCGGTGACGCGGCCTTGCGGGAAATTGTAGGTGCGGATGCGTTCGGAACGGTCGCCGGAACCGACCAGGCTTTTGCGCTCGCTGGCGCGGGCACTGTCGACGCGCTCGCGCTCGATCTCGAACAGACGGGCCTTCAACAACTTCATCGCCTGGGCCTTGTTCTTGTGCTGGGATTTCTCGGTCTGCTGCGCCACCGCGAGGCCGGTCGGCAGATGGGTGATGCGCACAGCGGATTCGGTCTTGTTGACGTGCTGACCACCGGCACCAGAGGCGCGGAAAACGTCGATGCGCAGGTCCTTTTCGTTGATCTCGATGTCGACGTCTTCGGCTTCCGGCAGCACCGCCACGGTCGCTGCCGAGGTGTGGATGCGCCCACCCGCTTCGGTCACCGGCACGCGCTGCACGCGATGGCCGCCGCTCTCGAATTTCAGCTTGGCATAGACGCCCTGCCCTTGCACATCGAGAATGGCTTCCTTGATGCCGCCAAGATCGGATTCCGACAGGCTCATCAGATCGACCTTCCAACCCTGCAACTGGCAATAGCGGGTGTACATCTTGAGGAGGTCGCCGGCGAACAGCGCCGCTTCGTCACCGCCGGTGCCGGCGCGGATTTCGACGATGGCCGAGGAATTGTCGGCCGCATCCTTGGGCAGAAGCTGGATCTTGAGCGCGTGTTCGAGGCTCTCGAGGCTGGCTTTGAGCTCGGCCCGCTCTTCTTCGGCCAGCGCCCGCATCTTGGCATCCGTGGCCGGATCGGCGATCAGGTGCTCGGCATCTTCGAACTGTTTCTGCGCCGTACGATAGGCGCCAGCGGCTTCCACCACTGATTCCAGTTCGGCGCGCTCCTTAGAGAGCTTGACGAAGGCAGGTCCTGCCACGCCGGAAGACAATTCGGCTTCGACGGCGTCGAAACGGGAAAGCAGGCGTTCGAGTTTGGCGGCGGGAATCATGACAAAGACCTAATGGCAATGGACGGAAGCTGTGAGCGGAGCGCGCGGAAAACCCGTCTCGCTACAAGCTGTTCGCCCATTTGCGCATTGGCCTAATCCCTCTAAGCCGTGTTACTCGGCGGCCTGATTGTGCGAGGCTTCGATCTCGGCGGCCTTCTTCTCGCAAAGCTCGACGACATGTTCGATGAGGTCGGGATTCTCGACACGATAGACCGGCTGGCCGTTGAGATAAATCTGACCATGGCCTTTGCCGGCGCCGCCGCCGGTGAAGCCGATATCGGTGCCGAGCGCTTCGCCCGGACCGTTCACGACGCAGCCGATGATGGAAAGGCTCATCGGCGTGGTGATGTGCTTGAGGCGATCTTCCAGAGTCTTGACGGTGCTGATGACGTCAAAGCCTTGGCGGGCGCAGGATGGGCACGAGATGATGTTCACGCCACGCGAACGCAGGCCCAGCGACTTCAGAATATCGAAGCCGACGCGCACTTCTTCCTCGGGAGCCGCAGAAAGCGAAACGCGGATGGTGTCGCCGATCCCGGCCCAGAGAAGATTGCCGATGCCGATCGCCGATTTCACCGTGCCGGAGATCAGGCCGCCTGCTTCGGTGATGCCCAGATGCAGCGGGCAATCGATCGCGGCAGCCAGCGCCTTGTAAGAGGCCACCGCCAGGAAGGCGTCCGATGCCTTCACCGAAATCTTGTATTCGCGGAAGTCGTTCTCTTCGAGAATGGCGACATGCTTCATTGCGCTCTCAACCATCGCTTCGGGGCACGGCTCGCCATACTTTTCCATCAGCTCGTTTTCGAGCGAACCGGCATTGACGCCGATGCGGATGGCGCAGCCGTGATCCTTGGCGGCTTTAACGACTTCCTTCACGCGCGCGGCCGAGCCGATATTGCCCGGATTGATACGCAGGCAGGCCGCGCCTGCTTCCGCCGCTTCGATGGCGCGCTTGTAGTGGAAGTGTATGTCGGCGATCACCGGGATTGCGGCGGCCTTGCAGATTGCCTTCATCGCCGCGGTGGATTCTTCGTCCGGGCAAGAGACGCGCACCA
>DATMUQ010000664.1:0-9497 GCA_035563795.1 Terriglobales bacterium
ATCGGGACGCGCGGGAATGACCTGGCCGTTGATCTTGTCGGCCCAGCCCGCATAGTAGGTCAGGGTGTCGATGGCGGCCGGCATGTCCTGGCGCTGCACCGCCGAGATCGGCTTGCCAGCGTCGAGGCTTTCCAGCTCGACCAGCTCTTCCTGGTGTTTGCGGAGCAGATCAGCGAGGTTCATCAGGATGCGGCCGCGATCGGCGGCGCGCATCTGGCTCCAGACATTCTCGAAAGCCTTGCGCGAGGATTGGACGGCAAGATCGGCATCGGCCGCATCGGCCTCCGCCACTTCCGCCAGTACATCCTCGGTGGCCGGATTCAAGGTCTCGAAATACCGGCCGGAGGCGGCGGCCTGGCGCTTGCCATCGATCAAGAGATGCTGGCGGCCAAGGCGATGTCTATCGCTCATCTGTCTTCCCCTTCTTGCGCCTGAGGGCGCACAATTGTTTCCAATTTGCGACACAACACATGATCAGCGGGCCGATCATGTCGCGTTTGTGCCATCGCTTCGGCGGCAGGTTCCGCGAAACGCCGGGGCAGCGTCAAATTGAACTGAGTAAAGCATCAATAGGCGGCGTCTATTGAGCTTGCTGTGACTCATCGATAGCGCCATCCGATCCGGAAAAATTCACCGCCTTTGGGATGAAACACGGGTCGCAGGAGTCAGTCGGAACAAGGATCCGCCGAGATTCCCATCGCGGTGGCGTAACATTCCCAAGGTGACGCCCGAATAAGGTCTCGACGGCAGCAAGCGTCCCAAGATTTCAGAGAACGATGTCAAAGGCGTTCAGCCCATCGCGCGGTGCCGTGATCCCGCAGATCAGTCGGATGTAGAAAATGATTCTGGCAGTGTTGGCCTATCTCGGCGGTGTCTTGACGATCCTCAGCCCCTGCATCCTGCCGGTGGTGCCGTTCGTTTTCGCGCAATCCGACCAGCCGTTCCGTCGCAGCGGATTGCCGTTGCTGGCCGGCATGGTGGTGACATTCGCCGTCCTGTCGAGTCTGGCGACCGTCGGCGGTAGCTGGATCGTCACCGCCAATCAATATGGCCGGATCGCCGCCTTGGTCCTGATGGCGGGTTTCGGCATCACCTTGCTCTCGGAACGCGTGGCAACCATCGCCAGTCGTCCTTTCGTGGCATTAGGCGCAAAGCTCGCCGATCGCCAGAACACGGGAAATACCGTCGAACCGAGCATCCGGCGTGCGGTGCTGCTGGGTGTCGCCACCGGCCTACTCTGGACGCCCTGCGCGGGGCCGATCCTGGGGCTCATCCTGACTGGTGCCGCTTATCAGCAAAGTGCAGCGCAGAGCATCGTGCCGCTGCTGGCTTATGCCGCCGGTGCGGCCACGGCTTTGGCCGTCGTGCTGAAGGCCGGCAGCCGGTTGTCGCAGCTCTTCAAGCGCAGCCTGGGCGCCGAGGCCTGGTTGCGGCGCGGTCTCGGTGTTGCCGTCCTGGCCGGGGTCGCCGCTATCGCTTTTGGGTTTGACCGTACGGTGCTCACGCAGCTGACACCGGTCGATACGGCGGGTCTCGAACAGAACCTGCTCGACCGCTTTGGCGGCCAGACAGTCAATCCCCCGGCGACACCAGTAAAGACCAGTGCGCAACATGTGGGGCAGGCTGAGAAGAGCAATGTCATGGCGATGACCGGCAATGCCGCGCCCGCGATGATGAGCAACACCCACACAGCCAATGCCGCCGGCGGCAACGCCATGATGTCGTCCGGCAATCAGGCGATGTCCGGCAGCAATGCGATGACTGGCAATCAGGCGCCGGCGATGATGGCGATGACCGCTGCACCGCAAGCGGCGGCGCCTGCCGCACCGAGCCTGCTGGACTTCACCGGCGCGGTAAGCTGGCTGAACTCGCCGCCGCTCAATGCCGCCGCCCTCAAGGGCAAGGTGGTGTTGGTGGATTTCTGGACCTATTCATGCATCAACTGTCTGCGCAGCCTGCCTTACATCCGGGCTTGGGCCGATCGCTACAAGGATCAGGGATTGGTCGTGATCGGGGTGCATGCGCCGGAATTCGCGTTCGAGCGCGACGAGGACAATGTGCGCCAGGCAGTCAAGGACCTCGCGGTCAATTATCCGGTGGCGATCGACAACAACTATGCCGTCTGGCAGGCCTTCGGCAACCAGTTCTGGCCCGCCCATTACATCTTTGATGCGACCGGCAAGCTGCGCTACCACCATTTCGGCGAAGGCAAATACACCCAGACGGAGATGGTGATCCAGGGCCTGCTGGCGGAAGCGAAGGGACAGAAGGGAGCGCCGCTCGCCGCCGCCAGTCCCGAGCTGACCGGGCGGGCGGCAGCGGCCGACGATGCCGATCTGAAATCGCCGGAGACTTATATCGGCTATGCGCGCGCCAGCGGCTTTGCCGCGCAGTCAGATGGTGCAGCGGCCAGTCTGATTCAGGACCGCGTGCACGATTACGCGCTGCCCTCGCAGCCGGCCTTGAATGAATGGGGCCTGGGCGGGCAATGGCAAGTCAGTGCCGAGCAGGCGCAGCTCGCGGCGCCTTCCGGACATATCGTTTTCAAATTCCATGCCCGCGATCTCAATCTGGTGCTGGGACCAAGTGTTGACGGCAAGCCGATCGCCTTCCGCGTCTTGCTCGACGGCAAGGCTCCCGGCGACGCCCATGGTGTCGACAGCGATGCCGATGGGCGCGGCACGGTCACCGGCCATCGCCTCTATCAGCTGATCCGGCAGGGCGAAGTGGCGGGCAAGAGTGCTCAGGGGGCAGGTGAGGACCATGTTTTCGAGATCGAGTTCGAAGATGCCGGGGCGCAGGCCTATGCCTTCACCTTCGGCTGAGATGAAGACCGCTCGTTTGGATACTGACGAACAACAGGAGAGACATATGACATCCCAAATGGCATCGCGGCGTCGGGTTCTGTTGTCGATTTCCGCTCTGGCTGGCGTGGGTGCCGTCGGCATCGCCGGTTACCGTCTGCTGCGCGCGCCCGCTCTGGCGGACGGGACGGCTGTCAATAACGATGCCAGCGGCAATGCCATGGCTGCCGCCGATCAGGGTGCGGCTGCCGCAATGGTGCTGATCGTCGATGTCTCCGCCAGCGGCGATCCGCTTCCTGCCCGCCCTGTCAACAAGGTGGTCAAGAGCGATGCCGAGTGGCAGCAGTCATTGTCGCCGGATTCCTATGTCGTCACCCGTCAGGCCGGCACCGAGCCACCGTTCAGTGGCGCTTACGTGAACCTCCATGACAAGGGCATCTTCCGCTGTATCTGTTGCGAGACGGCCCTTTTCAGCTCGGCGACAAAGTTTGAATCCGGTACCGGCTGGCCCAGTTTCTGGCAGCCGATCGCCAAGGAAAATGTCGACGAGCAGCGCGATATCAGCCTCGGCATGATCCGCACGGCGGTCTCCTGCGCGCGCTGCGATGCCCATCTCGGGCATGTCTTCGATGACGGGCCGCAGCCGACGGGTTTGCGCTATTGCATGAACTCGGTCGCCTTGCATTTTACGCCGCTCGCTTAATTGCTGGATATCAGGAAGGTAACGCAGATGAAAAAGCATCCATCCGATCGTTTGATCTCAACCACGGCTCTCAAGGGTACGCGCCGCCGCCTGGCTCAGGGTCTCGCGGTTTGCGCTGTACTGGCCGGTCTCGGCGGCGCCTTCCTCATGCCGCAGCAGATGGCGGTGGCAGCACCTCTGCCGAATGCGGCGATGGATCTGCCGGAAAGCGGACAGCAAGTGGTCGTTCTTGCCGGCGGCTGCTTCTGGGGCATGCAATCGGTCTTCGAGCATGTCAAAGGGGTTGCCAAGGTGACAGCAGGCTATGCCGGCGGCACCAAGGACACGGCCGATTACGAGACCGTCAGCTCCGGCACGACCGGCCACGCAGAATCGGTGCAGGTCTATTACGATCCCAGCCAGATCAGCTTCGGCCAGATCCTGAAGATCTATTTCCAGGTGGCGCATGACCCGACGGAACTCGACCGCCAGGGGCCCGATAGCGGCACGCAATATCGCTCGGCAATCTTTTTTTCGACGCCGGAGCAGCAGCAGGTCGCCAAGGCCTATATCACCCAGCTCGACCAGTCCAAGAGCTTCCCAGACCCGATCGTCACCGAAGTGAATGCGCTGCAGGGCTTCTATCCGGCGGAAGCCTATCATCAGCATTATGCCGATCAGCATCCGACCGACATGTATATCATGATCAATGACGCGCCGAAGCTGCAGGCGCTGCATGACGAGTTGCCGACTTTCTATGTCAGCGCCAGTGCCCAGTAACTGGTACGGTCTGGGCCTCAGCCCTGATAGCGGTGATCGAGGTTTAAGCCGGCGGCAAAATGCATGAAGGCGGCCGTGACCGGCAGCAGCGGGTCACGGTCTGCCGTCACCAGCCCGATCGATTGGGTGCGAATGGGATCGACAAGCGGCAGCGTGCTGATCCCTTCCGCCGGGCTGAAGGACTGGCAATGCGGATGCGGCAGGATGCTGCAATAGGCGCCATGCCGCACATGCGCCAGGATGCCGTCATAGGAATTGGTCTCGATCCGCGGCTTCGGCCTGATGCCGATTTCCTGGAAGATCTGGTTGATGATGCGGCGGTTCTGCATGTCGGGCTGCAACAGGCAGAGCGGATAGGTCGCGGCTTCCGCCCAGCTCATCGCGGCGGGAATGCCTTTCAGCAGCTCGGTCTTGGCGACGAACATATAGCGTTCGGTATAGAGCGGCACCCGCTGCACATGATTGAGCGGTTCGTTTTCCAGATAGGTCAGGCCGGCATCGAGATCGAAGGTATCGAGGTCGCGCTGGATGGCGATCGAGGTCATCGACTGCACCTGCACCGCGACCCCCGGATGACGCGCGCAGAAGGGGCCGGTCAACAGCGAGACGGTCGGCAGGGCGGCGGGAATGGCGCCCAACCGCAAGGTGCCCGAGAGGCCCTGGCCGAAATTGGCAAGATCCTGCTTCAGCCCGTCGAAGTCGGCGATGATGCGGCGCGCCCAGTTCAGCACCCGCTCGCCTTCCGGTGTCAGGCCGATGAAATGATGGCCGCGTTCGATCACTGGCAGGCCGAGCTCGCGCTCCAGCTTCTGGATGCCGGCGGAGAGCGTCGGTTGTGTCACGTTGCAGGCAGCAGCGGCACGGGCGAAGTGCTTTTCGCGCGCCAGGGCCACCAGATATGAGAATTGCCGGATGAACATGATTGCGGGTCAGGCCGGCAGGTCGCCGATGGTCAGCAGGTCCTCATAGAAGCCGCCATAGCGCTTGTCGCGGTCGATCAGATGCACTTCCAGGATCCAATGGCGCTGCAGGCCGAAAGCATCGCGGCTGCGGAGTGACGCCGTGTTTTCCGGATGGATGTAGAGCGACACCTGATCGCCGTGGATCTTCTCATGGGGAAACTCGCCGACCAGATGGCCGGCATGGCCATTGCCGAAATCCCAGCCCAACGAATGCGCCTGCTCGGTCATGAAGCGATAAAGCTCAGCGCCGGTGATGTCGGCATGGCTCTGGAAGTGCCGCTTGCCGGCGGCGAAGACCTTGGGCAGCAGCGCGCAGAGGTCGCGTTTGCGCTGGTCGCCGCCAAGCACATAGCTGCGGCCGAAATCCGCCTCCCAATCGGCGAAGACGGGACCGAGATCGACATAGACGATATCGTCGGCCTCGATCACACGGTCTTCGGGTTCGGCCTGGTAAGGGTGGATGGTGTTGACGCCGGCGCGGATGACGCGCTTGTGCCAATGCCGGCCGGCATTGAACATGTCGCGGGAGAGTCGGAAGATTTCCTTGCTGATACCACTTTCCGTGGCACCAGCCCGGATCAGGCCCTGCTTCTCGATTTCGGAAAACAATTCCGCGGCCTTGCGCTGGGCATCGAGCAAGGATGCCGCGCGGTGATTTTCGAGATCGGCCGATGGCTCGGTCTGCTGAACAGTCATGAGGACATCCGTTTTCAGAGAGTCATAATCAGCGAGGGCGCCGCAGGGGCAGATAAGCGACGGGCTGGCCGGCCGCGATCTCCGTGGCCGCCTCGTCGAGATCGATCAGGCCATCGGCCTCGAGCAATGCCGAGAGCATGGCAGAACCGCGCTTGCTGACCGGTTCGACGGCTGTCATGCCGTCATCGCTTGTGACGGTCTTGCCGAGCAGGAATTCGCGGCGCCCGGCTTCCTTGGTGAGGGCGGCGGCCAGCGGCAGGCGCAACGAGCGGTTCGGTGCCTCGAGGCAGCCGGAAAGCCGCAGCAGCGCCGGGCGTCCCAGCAACAGGAAAGTCACGATGGCGGCGACCGGATTGCCGGGCAGGCCGATGATCGGGCAGTCGTCGATATCGCCGAAGCCGACCGGTTTGCCGGGCTTGATGGCGAGGCGCCAGAGCTCCAGCCGGCCGCGTCGTCGGATGACCTGTTTCACATGATCTTCGTCGCCAACGGACATGCCGCCGGAGGTGACAATGAGGTCATGTTCATGGGCCGCACCGGTCATCGCTTCCAGCATGTCGGCTTCATTGTCAGGCAGGATGCCGAGATCGGTCACCGTTGCACCCGTCTCGCTGATGAGGGCGCGCAGCATGGTGCGATTGGCATCCCACATCTGCCCCGGCTGCAAGGTGAGGCCGGGCTCCACCAGTTCGTCACCGGTTGAGAACAGGGCGACGCGCAACGATTCATAGACCGGCAGGATGGGCATGCCGCAGGCGGCGACCATGCCGAGATCGACCGGCTGAAGGCGATGCCCCTGTCGCAACACAGTATCGCCGATGCGGAAATCCTCACCGCGGCGGCGGATATGATTCTTGGCCGCCTCAGCGACCGGGAAGGACACCACGCCATGCTGTTCCTGGCAGGCTTCCTGGAGGATGACGGTGTCCGCATCTGTCGGGACACTCCCGCCGGTCAGGATGCGGATCGCCTCACCAGGGCCGATCTTGCCGGCGAAGGGATGGCCGGCAACCGACCGGCCGATGACATGCAGATGCGCCGAGGCAACGGCGGGCAGGTCCGCGGACCGGAAGGCATAACCGTCCAAAGCGGCGCGATTCTGCGGCGGCATGTCGAGCGGTGCGGCGAGATCGCTGGCGAGGATGCGGTTGACGCCGTCGGCGGCAGGAATGAGTTTGCGCGCCGCCACGGGAAACAGGCAGCGCCGTATCTGCTCCTGGGCTTCATCCAGCGTCAGCCGGCGGGTGACCGTCGCCCCCGATGGGCCGCGACCCTGTTTCGTCACGTGCTGGAGTGCCGCCTTGCGCGACATGATCGTCCGTCCTCAATTCTTGCCCGACCGTGCTCCGTATGAGCCGAGCCACTGCGCCGATCCGGCAGTCGTTATATATATTTGAATATAACGACTGCCGGATAACTCAGGCAAGTGACCTACATGTTACTGTTTTAATTGACTTTTTCGGCGCTGACTGGTTCCGGAGGAGCGTCCGTATCGACCCTTAGAGCGGTGCCGGAGCCAATTGGCGGCGCGCCAGGTCGGCCTCGATCTCTTGCCAATCGGTCGCCGTCACGACCTTAGCCGGCGCGTCGACATTGGCGGTCCAGGCATAGAGGCAGAGCAGCGGCGTTTCCTTGACCAAGGTCGCATGGGTCACGTTGGCAGCGTTCCAGACCAGCTCCCCGGCTTTGCGCTCGCCCCAGGGCTTGTCGGGGCCGAAGCGCCAGAGGCTGGGCCCGGTCAGCGGCAGATAAAGCTCAGGCGAGGGATGATGATGGTCGCGATAGAGCGTATGCGGCGCGATCCACAGCAAACCGCAATCGAAGTCATGCGCCCAGTCGGGATCGACCGGGCTGATCAGGCTGGCAAAGAGATGGCGGCGCGGAAACTGGCGGCCGATCTCATCGGCCGGATATGAATCGTAACTGACCCAGTCGAGATAGGGCATGGCCGGCTCGACCGCGTCGATGATATCGCTAGCACCCTGCTCGCGGGCATGAATGAAGGCCGCAGAAAGCTGTGCGCTCGGCGAAATCTTCTCCGCCGTGCTGAGTGTCGCCACCGTATTCGGCCGCAGTCTTTCCTGCAGGCGGCGGCGGATGCCGGCGAGCTCTCGATGCTGCAGCGGGCATGTATCGATATAGCTGTCGATTGCATCCGCCAGTGCCAGTAAAGGGTGCCGCATCGCTTGTTCTCCCCGGTCCATGTCCTGTTTGTGCTGATGCAAACGCGCCAGCCTGGATGTTTGTGCCGAACGCTTCCGGTTTGTTTTTTGCCGGTCCTTTTGCAGATCAGTTCAACATGAAAGTTGGTGAGCGACGACCGCGCTGATTGTCGCATCCGTTTTGCCGCATCTGCGTCCAAAAAAACATGACCATCTGGACAAAGTTTTGAGCGGGACCTAAGGTTCTCGCTAAGTGGAACTCAAAACCACCGGGCCGGTACAAGGCCGGCCATCACATGGGAGGGGGAATACGATGCCGATTTCTCGGAACGATGAACTGCGCCTGACGGAAACTGATGCGTTGCCGACGGCGATCTCACGCCGGCAGGTGCTGGCGGGCGCTGCTGCGACCGCGGCGCTGACGGGTCTTGCCGGACGTGCCGCCTTCGCGGCGGGCAAGCTCAAGGTGGCTGCCGTCTTCTCGACGCCGATCGAGGAGCCCTGGGACAACCAGATCCATGTCGCGCTCTTGAAGGCGCAGAAGGAACTCGGCATCGACTATAAGTGGTCGGAGCATGTCGCCTCGGCGGATTTCGAGCGCGTGCTGCGCCAATATGCCCGCGGCGGCTATCAGCTGATCATGGGCGATGCTTTCGAGGCCGAGGAGGTGGCGCGTCGTGTCGCCAAGCAATATCCCAAGGTGGCCTTCGTCTTTGGCTCCGGTGCCGGTCCGGCCGATCCAAATTTCAGCGTCTTCGATAACTGGATCCACGAGCCGGCCTATCTCTCCGGCATGATCGCCGGCAAGATGACCAAGACCAATGTCATCGGCAGCGTGGCGGCGATGGACATTCCGGAAGTCGACCGTCTGGTGAATGCCTTCTGCCAGGGCGCCAAGGACGTCAATCCGCAGGTCAAGTGCAAGACCACCTTCATCGGCTCCTTCTTCGATCCGCCCAAGGCCAAGGAAGCGGCCCTGGCGCAGATCGCGGCCGGCGTCGATGTCATCTTCGCCGAACGCTTCGGTGTCATCGAAGCGGCCAAGGAGAAGGGCATCCTCGCCATCTCCAACATGTCCGATCAGTCGAGCCTCGCCCCCGATACCGTCATCACCGGCCCGGTCTGGGATATGTGGCCGACCGTCGAGGCGGCGGTGAAGCAGGTGAAGGCCGGCGTCTATACCGCGGCCGATTTCGGCAGCTTCTCCTATATGGCGAAGGGTGGCGCCTATCTGGCGCCGTTCCATGGCTGGGACAGCAAACTGCCGAAGGACGTGAAGGATCTGGTCGAGGCGAAGCAGAAGGACATTCTCTCCGGCAACTTCCGGGTCAATGTCTCGGAAAGCACCCCGCCGTCAGAGTAAGCCAGCTCTTGTCTGCTGCAGCGCACGCCGATTGCGGCGTGCGCTGCC
>DATMUQ010000665.1:0-3905 GCA_035563795.1 Terriglobales bacterium
CGAGAACATCTCGTCTTTGGAACTGGAGGAAATCCTCTCGCGCCATCCGGCGGTCCGCGAGGTCGCTGTGGTCGCCAAGCCGGATGCCCATTGGGGCGAGGTGCCCTGTGCTTTCATCGCCCTGAAACAAGGGGTGGAAAATGTCACCACCGACTCGGTGATCGACTGGTGTCGCAGTGAAATGGCCGGCTTCAAGCGGCCGCGCCTGGTTGTCTTTGGCGAACTGCCGAAGACCCTGACCGGCAAAATCCAGAAATACGTCCTGCGCAAACGGGCTGCGGAACTCTGAGCGACTCGCGCGTTATGAGAGGTGCGGGCAGCGGGCAAATCGGCCCGCCTGCGACAATTTGCCATGTCCGGTCGATTGCTTTACGTTTTCCCCCGCTTGTTGCCGAAAATGGGAGGTCATAGCAGCAGGCAGACATAACAGTTGCGTCTAGTTCGACAATAAACCCAGTGGGATGAAGGGGTAAGAATATGGACTCGATGTATTACTGGCTGGCGATTGTGGCGGGTGCGCTAGCCCTGATTTACAGCATCTGGGCGTCCCGCTCAGTTCTTGCTGCCGCGACCGGTACCGACCGGATGCGCGAGATCGCCGCCGCGATCCAGGAAGGGGCCCAGGCCTATCTGAACAAGCAATACACGACGATCGGCATCGTCGGCATCATCGTCGCGATCATTCTGTTCGTCGCCCTCAGCAAATTATCCGCCCTCGGTTTTGTCATCGGCGCAGTCCTATCCGGCGTTACCGGCTATATCGGCATGAACGTCTCGGTGCGCGCCAATGTGCGGACCGCTGAAGCGGCGCGTCATGGCATGGCGCCAGCGCTCGCGATCGCCGCCAAATCCGGTGCCATCACCGGCATGCTGGTGGTTGGCCTCGGTCTCATTGGCGTCGCCGGCTATTACCTTTTCCTGCGCTCGGCGCAGGTCGAGATGCGGCCGATGCTGGAAGCCCTGGTGGGCCTGAGCTTCGGTGCCTCGCTGATTTCCATTTTCGCCCGTCTGGGCGGTGGCATCTTCACCAAGGGCGCCGATGTCGGCGCCGATCTCGTCGGCAAGATCGAAGCCGGCATCCCGGAAGATGATCCCCGCAACCCGGCAGTGATCGCCGACAATGTCGGCGACAATGTCGGCGATTGCGCCGGCATGGCGGCCGACTTGTTCGAGACCTTCGCGGTCACGGTGGTGGCGACCATGCTGCTCGGCAGCATCTTCTTCACCGGCCCCGATCAGGAAAAGATGATGCTCCTGCCGCTGCTGATCTGCGGCGTCAGCATTGTCGGCTCGATCGTCGGCACCTTCTTCATCAAGCTCGGCGCCAGCCAGAACATCATGGGGGCGCTTTACAAGGGCCTGATCGCCACCAGCGTCGTCTCGGCGGTGCTGATCGCGGTCTGCATCAATGTCGTGCTTGGCGGCTTCAGTGCCACGGTGACGGCGGGCAGTGTCACCATCACCGGCACCAGCATCTTCCTCTGCGCCCTGGTTGGCCTGGTGCTGACAGGGCTGCTGGTCTGGATCACGGAGTACTACACTTCGACAGCCTATCGTCCGGTGAAGAGTGTGGCCCAGGCCTCGACCACCGGGCATGCCACCAACATCATCCAGGGCATCGCCGTGTCGATGGAAGCCTGCGCCTTGCCGGTCATCGCCATCAGTGCGGCGATCATTGCCGCCTATAGCTTTGCCGGCCTGTTCGGCATCTCCATTGCGGCCACCACCATGCTGTCGCTCGCGGGCATCGTCGTCGCCCTCGATGCTTATGGTCCGGTCACCGACAATGCTGGCGGTATCGCCGAAATGTCGGAGCTGCCAAAGGATGTCCGCAAGGTGACCGATGCGCTCGACGCGGTCGGCAACACCACCAAGGCGGTCACCAAGGGTTACGCGATCGGTTCGGCCGGCCTCGCGGCCCTGGTGCTGTTTGCGGCCTATACGGAAGATCTGAAGCACTACTTCCCGGATCTGCAGCAAGGGATCAGCTTCGAGCTGACCAACCCCTATGTCGTCATCGGCCTCTTCCTCGGCGGCGCTCTGCCGTTCCTGTTCGGGGCCATGGGCATGATGGCGGTCGGGCGCGCGGCAGGCTCCGTCGTCGTCGAAGTGCGGCGTCAGTTCAAAGAGATCGCCGGCATCATGGAAGGCAAGGCCAAGCCGGAATACGGTAAGGCCGTGGCACTCCTCACCACCGCGGCGATCAAGGAAATGATTGTGCCGTCACTGTTGCCGGTGCTGGCGCCGATCGTGCTCTACGTCGTCATCCGCTTGGTCGGCGGCCAGGCAGAGGCCTTCACCGCCCTCGGTGCGATGCTGCTCGGCACCATCGTTACCGGTCTCTTCGTTGCCATCCAGATGACCTCTGGCGGCGGCGCCTGGGACAATGCCAAGAAGTATATCGAAGACGATCATCACGGCGGCAAAGGCTCCGACGCCCATAAGGCGGCGGTGACCGGCGACACGGTCGGCGATCCCTATAAGGACACGGCCGGCCCCGCCATCAACCCGATGATCAAGATCACCAATATCGTTGCCCTGCTGCTGCTCGCCGCCTTGGCGCATAGCTGAACCAGGCAATTCAAAAGAAAAGGCCCGGCGGAATATCTGCCGGGCCTTTTTTTGTTCATCACGTCGCCGAAGCGGCAGCTCCGTTAGAGCGCGATCGCGCTCTATCTTATTGAGGAGAGACGGATTCACGTTTCAGACAAAATCGCGAAGCGATTCCGTCTAAAACGATCCGGCTCTAGGGCACGCTGCCGCCGGGGACGCCGACCTTCTTGAACTTGTCCGAATTGAACTTGCCGAGGTTGCCCAGCAGCTGCTGGAGGATCGTCAACTCGCTGCCCGGGGTCGGCGTGATGCGGTCGACATAGGCGATCTGCTGGCCGTCCTTCTCGGTATAGACCTTCATCGCCTGAACGATGCCCTGGTCATCGAAATGGATCTGCAGGACTTCCTGTTCCAACAGCTCCGGCGTGAAGAAAGCGACCGTGCTGGTGCGTTTGGAAATGTAGTACCAGGTCTTGTCGGAGAAGGTGGAAATGGTCGACGGGTAACCCAGTAGCTCGGCGACCCGGTTCTTGTCATCGACGCCCGGGGTGATCTGCACCACCTGGTCTTCATCCGGCTTGTTGCCGCGCTGGTCGATGCGCGCCTGGCAGCCGCCAAGCACGATCAAGGCGCCGAGGGCGGCCCCCATCAGGGCAGCCATGCTCCGCCGCCTCACGCCGAGGGGACCACGTGTTCCAACCGTCATTAATATGCCCCCCGCAGAAGCTGCCTTGCAAAGGCGGCTGCCGCCAGCTAAGCCACCAGAATCAAACCGATTTGAGCGGCAAGATTGCACTGCGCCAAGGCCCTGTCAAGCAGCGCCGGCGCCGTATAGGATAAGGTATCATGTTGTTTCTTCGTCGTTTTCTTCGAGATGAACAGCTCGAAGCGACTGCCGCCGCGATTTACGCCAGCTTTGCCGGCCAAGCCCGGCAGCCGGCCTTTTATCTCGATTTCGGCATACCCGACACCGTGGATGGCCGTTTCGAGATGGTTTCCCTGCATGCCTTCCTGGTCTTCCGGCGCCTGAAGGGGCTGGGGGCCGAAACCGCGCGCCTGACCCAGGCCGTCTACGACATCATGTTCAAGGAAATGGATCTGGCCCTGCGCGAACTCGGGGCAGCCGATCTCGGGGTCGGCAAACGGATCAAGCATATGACAGAATCGCTGAACGGCCGGATCCAGGTCTATGAAAAGGCGCTGGATACCGGCAATGACGACGATCTGCAGGCGGCGCTGCGGCGCAATTTATATGGCACGGTCGAGATCGATGACCGCCGTATAAGCGCGATGACTGCCTATATAAAGGCGACGGCGGCGGCCCTCGAGGGCCAGGACGCTGCCGAACTCAC
>DATMUQ010000666.1:0-3745 GCA_035563795.1 Terriglobales bacterium
GCTCAACAAGGTGCCGGCGGTCCTCGACAAGATCGAAGCCTTCTGGGACACGCATATCGACGGCCATGCGCCCTTGCTCGGCGGCTACGCCCTCAATGCCTATCTCGCTTGCGGCATCCGCAACTGCCACGAGACCACCAACACGGAAGAAGCCTGGGAGAAATTGCGCAAGGGCATGCAGGTCTTCATCCGCGAGGGCAGTGCGTGCAAGGACTTGCACGCCTTGCATGGCATCATCTCGACCATGACAGCGCCCTTCCTCGGCTTCTGCACCGATGACCGCAACCCGCTCGACATCGCCGAAGAGGGCCATATCGATCACCTGGTGCGCGAGGCCATTCGTCTCGGCGCCCAGCCGATCGATGTCTATCGCCTGGCGAGCTGGTCGGCGGCGCGCGGCTTCGGCCTGAAGGATCGCGGCCTGATCGCCCCCGGCCAGCGCGCCGATCTTGTCCTGCTCGACGATCTCGCCAGCTGCGCCATCGGCGGCGTCATCGCCGCCGGCCGCCTGGTCGATGAGGAATTGTTCGCGGCGCGCGAGATGCCAAAGCCGATCGGCTATAACTCGATCAAGCTGGCGCCGGTCAGCGCCGATCTCTTCCGCGTGCCGGCCAGCGGCCCCAGCGGCCCGGTCATTGGTCTGCGCGAAGGCCAGGTGCTGACCGATTTCCTGACGCTCTCCCTCCCCTATCGCAATGGCTGCCGCGAGGCCGATCTCGGCCAGGACGTGCTGAAGATCTGCGTCATCGAGCGCCATGGCCGCACCGGCAATGACGGACGCGGCATCGCCGTGGGACGCGGCTTCGTCAAGGGCCTGAAACTGCCGCGTGGCGCCATGGCCTCCTCGATCGGCCATGACAGCCATAATATCTGCGTGGTGGGCGCCAGCGACGACGAGATGGCGCGGGCCGTCAACCGCCTGATCACGCTGGGTGGCGGCTTCGTCGCCGTCGAGGGCGAGCGTGTTGTCGCCGAGATGCCATTGCCGCTCGCCGGGCTGATGAGCGACCGTGATTTCAAGACCGTGGCGGGTGAGATCAAGGCTTTGCGCCAGGGTGTGCGTGATCTCGGCTGTCCGCTGGCCGAGCCCTTCCTGCAGATGGCCTTCCTGCCCTTGCCGGTCATTCCGCATCTCAAGATCACCGACCAGGGCCTGGTCGATGTCGACAAATTCGAACTGGTGGCGGCCTGAATTTTCTGATGAAAAGTCAAAGTGCGAAGTCTAGCCTATGTTGGCTATGGGCCTCTTGTACGAAGTGTGAGGGTCGAGATATTGGCAACGGTTCGACCATGGGTAAAATGGGGTGGAGATGTCTAGCGACTTGAAGCTCTCTGCTGTCAGCAAGAATACCAGCGCTTGGCAAGCGATTTGTCGCCTCATTACTTCGCGGCGCCTCTTTTTCGCTTCCGTCTTAATTCTTCTCTTTAAAAAAGACTTGGCGCCCAATTGGTTGGGAAAGAACGCCGAGTTACTGCCAATCGGGATCGGTATAATCGGCTTGGTGATCGCTTGCAGCATGCAACAATACGCTAACTTTCGTCTAGGGGCAGAAGGTGTCGGTCGTTTGGCGCGCTTGTTCCGGCGTCCCTCCAAAGACCACAAGAATTTATAACCGCGACAGCAGGTGCGGGTTACGCCTGTTTACTCACCACGCCTTTTCCAGCGGGACGACGATCAGCCGGATCGAGAGAGTCAGGCGGTGAGGGTCTTGCCGAGCAGGCTCTGCAGGCAAAGCTCGAAGGCCGCCAGATGATCCTCGACCCGGCGCCAGTCGCCCGGCCGGACGATCCAGCGATCGACGCCGTCGGGTGAGACCAGCGCACCGGGCAGCATGAGATTGTCGCCGAGGCCGAAATGCTCGACCTCCTGGCCGTCGCGGTCGCGGATCACCCTGCCCTCTTGCGCAACACCTTCCAGCCAGCCCGCCACCACCACGCGGTCGCGATAGGTCGCCGCGCTCAGGCTGTAGGCGGCAATCGGCCGGCCGCGCGCCGCCATATAGCCAAGCTCGAAGACCGTGCCGGCATCGGCGCTGACGCCGCGGAAGGGTGTCAGATTGGCGATCAGCAGGTCGCAGCTGTCGATCAGCCGGATATTGGCGCGGTAGATCACCATCGCCGCACTACGGCCATCGAGCCCGGCGAGATCCGATTCATTGTCGAGCGGGAAACGGCCCTGCAAGCCATAACGTGTACATAGCTCACGCTTGCCGGCCGCCAGTTCTGTCATCTGGGGATGGAAGACATCAGGACCAGCGAGATAGCAGGAGCGCAT
The DNA here is from genome assembly GCA_035563795.1 of Terriglobales bacterium. Classification (GTDB taxonomy): domain Bacteria; phylum Pseudomonadota; class Alphaproteobacteria; order Dongiales; family Dongiaceae; genus Dongia_B. The sequence continues at coordinate 2,276 of DATMUQ010000666.1, forward strand.
GATGGGAAACCTCCGCTGCACAAGAGTTCAATTCATCGCCCGCTTATCTATAACAGCTTGTCGCAAGGATGCCGGCTGGCCAAGATAGGCATCACAAGCGGTCTGCGGGCCGTGCCGGGGTACAAACCAGACATGCGGGCCAGACATGCGGGCAAGATGGCAAGTTCGGCAAAGCTGATCAATCGTCTCGTCGCGCGCGATGCCGGACGGGCACCCGCCTTGCTGGCGCGCAAATACAGCCGTATGGCCACCGACGCCTTCGCCTTCTTCCGCGGCAGCGGGCATCTCTTCCATGCCGATTTCCCCAAGCGCTTCCGCCGCTTTCCCGCCGTCTGGCTGAACGGCGATCTGCATCTGGAGAATTTTGGCAGCTATCGCGGCGAGAACCGCCTCACCTATTTCGATATCGGCGATTTCGACGAGGGCGGATTGGGTCCGGCCAGCCGCGACCTGCTGCGCTTCCTGGCCTCGCTGCACCTCGCCATGCCGTTGCTCGATTTCTCCGCTGCCCAGGCCGGCAGGCTGGCGAAGACCTATATCGCCGGCTATCGCGATGCGCTCTGTAGCGGCAAGGCGCTGTGGCTGGAACGCAACCTCACCACCGGCCTCATCGGCGAGCTGATGGTGAAGCTCGATCAGCGTCTCGAAGCCGGCGAGGAAGGCAGCACCTGGCTGCGCAGCCGCGTCACCGGTGCGGCCCATCTCGATCACGCCCGCAAGAAGAATGGCGGCAAAAAGCGTGGCGCCAAGACAGACGCGACGGCGGACGATCACCGCCGCCTGCGGCTCGATACTGGCAAGGCCCTGCCGGTCACCGCCGCCCAGCGCAAGACGGTGACAGCGGCGATCCGTGAGGTGGCCTGGCAGCAGCGCAAGCTGGGCCATGGCAAATGGCAGATCCTCGACATTGCCTGGCGCGTCGCCGGGCTCGGCACGCTCGGCCTGCCGCGTTACATCATCCTCGTCCGGGTTGCGCCCAACAAGGCCGGCGACCAGGTGCTGAGCACCGAGGGTGATCTGCTGCTGCTCGATCTCAAATTCCAGCCTGGCTCGGTGATGGCGCCGGCGCTCAAGAAGCAGCCGCGCTTTGCCAGCGAGGCGGAACGGGTGGTCGCCATCGAGAAGCGCCTGCAGGCCATGAACCCGGCCTTCCTCACCGCGCTGCAAATGGAGAAGCGGACCTATACCTTGCGCGAGCTGCAGCCGGAGGCCGACAAGCTCGATCTCTATCAGCTGAAGGCCGATGGGCGCGGCCTGGATTTTGCCGAGCTGGAAGAGGCGATCAGTATGATGGGCCGGCTCACCGCCTGGGCGCAGCTCCGCAGTGCCGGGCGCCAAGGTTCGGCCGAAGCAGACACGCTGATCGATTTCGGCGGCGGCAGCCATTGGGTCTCGGACCTGCTGGCGGCTGGCGAAGCGGCGGCGGCCCGGCAGCGGGCCAATTGGGAAGCCAGCCGGGACTGGCTGGCC
>DATMUQ010000667.1:0-2775 GCA_035563795.1 Terriglobales bacterium
GGATCGTCCCTCGCATCCTCGGGCAAGCGCACCGGGCCCTCGCAGGCGCCGAACGCGCCGCTTCTATTTCACTGTCTGCCATTTCCGACAACCCGGTCTTTGTCCCACCCGATGACGCGGCGCCACTGGGACGCTGCATCAGCACCGGCGGTTATCATAACGCCATGGCGGCTCCCGCCTTGGATGATCTCGCCGCGATCTGGGCCGATCTCTGCCTGCTCGCCGATAGGCACAGCTCAAAGCTGCTCAATGGCAAGGTATCGCATCTCCCGGATCTGCTGATGGTCGGCCGCGATCCCAGCGACAGCGATGGCCATGGCAATGTGGGATATGTGCCCATGGCGATCACCGGCTATCTGGAAGAAGCCAAGACCTGGGCGCAACGGACGCTCATTCCTGGCACAGAGTCGGCCGGGGCCGGGCAGGATGATGTCGCCGCGACCGCCTTTGCCGCCTGGAAAAAGGAGATGCGGGCGGGTCGCTGCTTCGATGCCGCTCTGGCGGGCCTGCTGGTCATTGCGTCGCAGGCGTTCCATGTGACTGACCGTGATCCGCCCGAGGCCCTTGCGGGCTTCGTGAGACGTGTCCGTGAGATCGTGCCGCCGCTAGGCGCGGACCGGGTTTTAGGTCCCGAGCTTCGAACCCTTGCCGCCTATCTGACGTCACAGGTGTTCGAGGAAGGCGAGGAGAGCATCTAGTCTCGGTGGTCGGGATTGACCCGGTCCCGCGACGTCACCCGCCTCTCTCGTGCCGCAAGCCGCAGACCTGTGCGATGGATAATGTTGCAGCAGGCTTGTCGGGTCAGATCTTAAGCTTGCGGCCATGATGGGCCTGCAAACTCTGGATGATTTTCCCGAGCTTGTTGCGGTCCATCAGGAAAAGATTGCGGCCCTTCCGTTTCAAGAGGCCGGACGGTCAACTTTTTGATTTCCCATCCTTTTCCGGGCGCGATGCGCTGCCGTCGGCGATTAACTTATCGTTGATATATTAGACTATAATATATATCCGATCGCATCGATTTTGACCCGTGGCCAGGCAGCCACCTCATAGAGACAGGAAATCATTATGAGCTTCGCCAACATGAAGATTATCTCGAAGGTCCTGATAGTGATCGGGGTGCTGGCCATCGCTTCCTTGGGAGGGGCCGCATATTCCGGCTACAAGATGAACGTCATCAATGACGGCTATAGCCGCATCTTGAATGAAGACGAGATGGTGCTCTCCTTGATGGAGCGCGACGACAGCACCACCAACGCCATGAATGGCGATATCTGGGCGGCGATCGCGCTGTCGGATGAGGCAGCCGTCAAAGACTCGCTGAAGGACTTCGACCAGATCTCGGCGGGCATCCTTGCCGATCTCGATCAAGGCATCAAAAATTATCCGCGATATGCCGACGTCTTGAAAAAGCTGCGTGATCTCACGCAGAGCGAAGTCGATGCCGCGAAGCCCATCGGCGCGGCAGCACTCGCGATGCAAAATGAGCTGGCGATGAAGCAGATGCCGCCTTTCACCAAAGCCAACAACGATATCAGCGACATGGTGGCGGAAGCGCTCGTGAAGCAGACCAAATACGTGGCCAATGCCTCCCAGGCGGCCACGGACGAGACCTGGCATACCATCTATCTGTCGATGGGGCTGATCTTCGGCTGCATCGGTGTCGTCGTGGCCGGCTCGATTTTTCTCGTCCGAACCCAGATCAGCAAGCCCATTGCCGGGGTCATTGGCTGTCTAAATGAACTCGCCAACAACAATTTGTCGGTTGCGGTTGACGGTGTCGAACGGCGCGACGAGGTCGGTGACATCGCCAAGACCGCGCAGGTCTTCAAGGAAAGCCTCGTTGAGGCTGAAAGCCTGCGCAATGCCCAGCGTCTCGAGCAGGAAAAGCAGATCGAACGGGCGCGTAAACTGGAAGAGGCCGTCACGGCTTTCGATCAGATGATCGGCGAAGTCGTCGGGGTCGTCAGTTCGTCGGCGACCGAGCTGCAGGCGACCGCACAGTCGCTTTCCTCGACGGCCGAAGAAACGACACACCAATCGAATGCCGTCTCGAATGTCTCCGAGAAGATGTCGCATGACGTGCAGACCGTCGCATCAGCCACCGAGGAACTGTCGTCCTCGATCCGCGAGATCGGCAACCAGGTCACGGAATCGACCAGGATCGTCAGCAATGCGGTGCAGCAAACCGAAGAGACGAACGCAAAGGTGAAAGACCTGTCGGAGGCTGCCCAGAAGATCGGCACGGTCGTCACTCTGATCAATGAGATCGCCAGCCAGACGAATCTCCTGGCGCTCAATGCGACAATCGAGGCCGCGCGCGCCGGCAATGCCGGCAAGGGCTTTGCGGTTGTTGCCTCAGAGGTGAAGAATCTCGCCTCGCAAACGGCGCGGGCGACCGACGAGATTGCGAGCCAGGTTCGTGCCATCCAGGACTCGACCGATACCTCTGCCGCGGCCATCCAGGGGATTTCGCAGACAATCGCGCGTGTGAACGAGATCGCGACAGCCATTGCTTCGGCGGTGGAAGAGCAGGGCGCCGCCACCCAGGAAATCTCGCGCAGCGTCCAGCAGGCAGCCGCCGGCACGCATGAGGTCGCGAACAATATCGTCGGCGTGACACAAGCGTCGCAGCAAACCAGCGCCGGCGCAACACAAGTCCTGTCGGCCGCCAATGAGCTTGCCCAAAACGGCGACCGGCTGAAAAGCGAGGTGTCCAGCTTCCTGCAAACCGTCAGGAGCCTTTGAGGAATAGCGAGGTTTCTGGAGGTCGCAATC
>DATMUQ010000668.1:0-11705 GCA_035563795.1 Terriglobales bacterium
AGCGCCGCCGCCGTGGCCGGTGATCTTCCTCGAACAGCGAGGCCAATTGCTCGAGCACGGTGCCGCCCAGCTGCTCCGCGTCCACGATGGTGACGGCGCGGCGATAATAGCGCGTGACGTCGTGGCCGATGCCGATGGCGATGATCTCCACCGCCGAGCGGGTCTGGATCCAGTCGATCACCTCGCGCAGATGCTGCTCGAGATAATTGCCCGGATTGACCGACAGGGTCGAGTCATCGACCGGTGCGCCGTCGGAAATCACCATCAGGATCTTGCGCTGCTCGGGCCGGGCGATCAGCCGGCTATGAGCCCAGAGCAAGGCCTCGCCGTCGATATTCTCCTTGAGGATGCCCTCGCGCAGCATCAGGCCGAGATTCTTGCGGGCGCGCCGCCAGGGCGTATCCGCCGCCTTGTAGATGATGTGGCGGAGATCGTTGAGGCGGCCGGGATTGCCGGGCTTGTTGGCGGCGATCCAGGCCTCGCGCGACTGCCCGCCCTTCCACATGCGCGTCGTGAAGCCGAGGATCTCGACCTTGACGCCGCAGCGTTCCAGGGTGCGGGCGAGGATGTCGCCGGTCATGGCGGCGACGGTGATCGGGCGGCCGCGCATCGAACCGGAATTGTCGATCAGCAGCGTCACCACGGTATCGCGGAATTCGGTATCGCTTTCCTGCTTGTAGGAGAGCGGCACTTCCGGATTGACGATGACGCGCGGCAGGCGCGCGGCGTCGAGCAGGCCTTCTTCGAGATCGAAAACCCAGGAGCGGTTCTGCTTCGCCAGCAAACGGCGCTGCAGGCGATTGGCGAGCTTGGCGACCACCGCCTGCAGATTGATCAGCTGCTGGTCAAGCAGCTGGCGCAGGCGGCTGAGTTCGTCGACATCGCAGAGATCCTCGGCGCCCACCACTTCATCGAATTGATGAGTGAAGGCCTTGTAGGTCGGCTCATGGCGGTTGCGGCCGAGGTCGTGCTCATTGCGGCGGCTCGGTTGACCGGGCTGCTCTTCGCCATCCTCGGTCGGCATGTCCATTTCTTCTTCGGCGCCGACCATTTCCTCGGCTTCCATCTGGGCGTCGGAAGCCGTCTTCTGCTGTTGTTGCTGCTGCTGTTCGGTTTCGCCCTGCTCGCCGCCTTCCTGCTGCGGCTGGTCGTCGGGCTGGTTCTGCTGGTTGTCGTCCTGCTCGCCGTCATCCTCGCTGGAATCGAAGTCCTCGTCGGCGGCTTCCATCTCGAGATCGGCGAGCAGCCGGCGCACCGTCCGGGCATAAGCGCGCTGGTCATGGGTCTGGCCGCGCAAGGCGGCGATATCGGACCGCACCTTGTGGTCGAGATCGCCACGCCACAGATCGACCATGTCCTTGGCCGTGTCCGGTACCGGCTGGCCACTGATCGCCTCGCGCACCAGCAGGCGAATGACGTCAGGCAGATTGGCTTCCTGGCGTGAATGGACGCGGGCGAAACCCTTCAGTTTGCATTGCTCGTTGAGGGCCGCCGACAGGTTCTCGGCGACACCTACCATCTTCTCGCTGCCCACCGCCTCGACACGCGCCTGTTCGACGGCGTTGAAGACCTCGCGGGCGAGCGGTGTCTTCGGCGCCTCACGGGCATGCAGCTTGGCGTCGTGGTAACGGACCTTGAGGGCGATGGCATCGGCTTCGCCACGCGCATAGGCGACCTCGGCCGCCGGCAGGTGGCGGGCCGGCAAAGGCAGCCGCGCCTCGCTGCCCAGCAGATTGGCGGGACCGGTGGAGAAGCTCGCCTGCAGGTCATTGCGTTCGGCAATGGCCCGCATGGTCGCGCCGGTGACGCGGCGAAACTCCTCCAGCGGATTATGCGGCGACTGGTTGGTGAGGCCCGACATTGTCCTGATCCGATCCCGGCCCGTGCTATTTGGTCAACGTGCTGTTACGTCAATGCGCTGTTACGTCGATAGGCGATTACATCAGCTTCGCGGGCGCGACACTGTCCTTGAGATCGACACCGAAGCAGCGCTGATAATATTCTGCCACGATCGGACGCTCGAGCTCATCGCACTTGTTGAGGAACGAGACGCGGAAGGCGAAGCCGACATCGCCGAAGATGCGGGCATTCTCGGCCCAGGTGATGACGGTACGCGGGCTCATCACGGTCGAGATATCGCCGTTGATGAAACCGGCGCGGGTGAGATCGGCACAGGCGACCATGGCGCTGATGGTCTTGCGGCCGGCCTCGTTGTCGTAGCTCGGCGATTTCGCGAGGCAGATATTCACTTCATCGCCATGCGGCAGGTAGTTCAGGGTCGCGACGATGTTCCAGCGGTCCATCTGGCCCTGGTTGATCTGCTGCGTGCCGTGATAGAGGCCGGTCGTGTCGCCGAGGCCGATGGTGTTGGCCGTCGAGAACAGGCGGAAGGCCGGATGCGGGCGGATGACCTTGTTCTGATCGAGCAGGGTCAGCTTGCCCTCGACCTCGAGGATACGCTGGATCACGAACATCACGTCCGGGCGGCCGGCATCGTATTCGTCGAACACCAGCGCAGTCGGATGCTGCAAGGCCCAGGGCAGCAGGCCTTCGCGATATTCCGTCACCTGCTTGCCGTCCTTGACGACGATCGCATCCTTGCCGACCAGATCGATACGGCTGATATGGCTGTCGAGATTGATGCGGATGCAGGGCCAGTTGAGGCGCGCCGCCACCTGTTCGACATGGGTCGATTTGCCGGTGCCATGATAGCCCTGGATCATGACGCGGCGGTTATAGGCAAAACCGGCCAGGATCGCCATGGTCGTGTCATGGTCGAAACGATAGGAATCGTCGACATCGGGCACATGTTCGGTGCGCTGGCTGAAGGCCGGGACCTGCATGTCGGAATCGAGCCCGAACAGCTGCCGGACGGAAATCGAAATATCGGGAGTGGCGGTCGGTTCTGCCGCCGCGTTCTGGGCTGCCATGATTCAGTGATCCGCTATTTGGTTACAATTCTGCGTCGCTGGGAATTTCTACTCGATTATAGGGGGCTTAGGCTAGGCTTGAGCGCTAGAAGCGACGTTTAGTCTCTCGCTGCGCGCAATGCCGCCCGTCGCGGCAAGCATGGCAAGCAACAACACGCCAGATAACGACGGTAGTGCCGGATTGTTCACGCCAATGGTGACGGATTTCGGTAGGTTTTTAGGCGCTCGCCAGGGCGGCCGCCTTCAACGTGCTATAGGCCTGATTGACCAGCTTTAACTGCTCTTCAGCGGCCTTGTCGCCGCCATTGGCATCGGGATGGAGTTGCTTCGCCAGAGTCTTATAACGCAGCTTGATCTCGGCGAAACTGACTGGCCCGGTCAGGTTGAGGACGGCCAGAGCCTGTTCCTCCGGCGAGCTGGCGGCCTTCTGCCGCTCCTGCCGGTGCGCCTTGGCCTTTTCGCCGTTCAGCCCCTCGGCAACATCGTCGGGAATGAAATCGGCCTTGAAATGACGGGTGCGATGAGCGCCCCAGCAGCCGAGCGGCCAGGTTGGGCGATGGCCGACGATATCCTGGCGAACCTGCTTCTCGATCTCGGTCTGATTCATCCCGGCATAGAAATCCCAGGACTTGTTGTATTCGCGCACGTGATCCAGGCAGAACCAATAATATTCGTTGAGTTGTTGACGCGATTTCGGCGCACGATGAACACCCGGCTCCATGCAACCGGGATGGTTGCAAAGGATGGTATGGTTTTCCGGCCGATCGAAGCCGGACTGCCGTCGGCGGCGTGTTTCGCTGGTTTTCGACATTCTAAGAGTATGGGAAGCGCGGCGCAGCAAAGCAAGCCACGAACGCGTGCTAACGTTACGTTCCGGCATGATAGCGTGTGGGAAAGCGCCTGAACATAGCCTCTCGTCAGAGGGCGCATGTCATGACCGGAACCGCGGCAGGTTGACGATAATGCGGCGACTTTGCTTGTCAAAATGCGAGCCGCAGCGTAACCATCTCGGCACATATCGGTTCGCACAAAGGATACAGCCGGCGACGGCAAGACAGGTTGCGGTCTGCCATATCCTTTCATGTCAATTTAGATGTTGTTGGAGGATGCATGGGCCAGGTTGCCGATCGGCTTGAACGCAAGCTGCGTGAGGCTTTTCAGCCTGATGTGCTCAATGTCATTGACCAGACCAATGAGCATCATGGCCATGCCGGTTGGCGTGAAAGTGGCGAGACGCATTTCCGGGTCGAGATCACGGCAGCGAGCTTCCTGGGCAAGAGCCGGGTCGAGCGCCAGCGTCAGATCTATGCCGTCCTCGCCGAGGACATGAACAATCCCGTCCATGCCTTGTCGCTGGTCGCCAAGGCTCCCGGTGAGCCAGCCTAACGGGCCTGACCGCATGCTCTAATCGGCGCGGTCACGCGGACGCGCGCGATCATCACGGCTAGCAGAATTGCGTCGCTGAAAAGCCGATGGTGACCGGACGCGCGCAAAAGCCGGCAGGCGTATTGTTCCTATCAAACACATCTATAAGATGCAGTAAGCATCTAGTCCGGTCGACCTGGAGATAGCCGTGTGTCCGTAATCCGGACAACACGGCGTCTCGAATGAACGTTCAACATCGTTTCAACGCAATCAGCTGGGTTGTCGGGAAAATCTTTGCTCGCAATGCCTGAACTGCATTGACTCCAGAGGAATTCTTGCTTAGGAATTTACACTCAGGAGTGTTGTCAGCGAGGGGGCTGCACAGATGAAGAGCACACCGACTACCGCCGCCAATGTCATTGCCTTCAAAGGGTTGCCATTTCAGCTCGGTCCTGACCGGGCGATGGTCGCGCGCAACGTCACGGTCGCCGGCCGGCGGACGTCAGTCCGTCTTGAGCCGGAAATGTGGGAATCGTTGCTGGAAATCACCACCCGCGAAGGCGTCACCCTGCACCAGCTCTGCACCGAGATCGCCCGGCAGCGCGGGCTTTCCAGCCTGACGGCCGCGATCCGTGCCTATGCCTTGGCCTATTTCCGGTCGGCAGCGACCGAAGGCGGCCATCGTTCGGCCGGCCATGGCAGCCTGCAGCGTGACGAGGATCTTGCCGCCGCCAATTGAGGTCGCGGCACAACTGGTTCTACCTCCCGTACCCCAGCGTGTCATTCACGTCCCGGACCAGCACAAGACAGTGCCGCTCCGGGACGATTTGTTTTCAGCCCAGTGATTTGTAGACCGGTGATTTCTCAGCCACGTGAAGGACTGCGGCGAAGCGGCAGGGTGAAGCCGTTCGCCAGGGCGACGCCGAGAGTCACCAGCAGTATGGCGACAAGCTCCATGGTGCCCGGCCTTTCACCCAGCAAAGCGGCACCGCCAAGCATCGCCAAAGCCGGCGCCAGGGCGCTGAAGGCGGCAGCTCGGGCAGCGCCCAGATGTCGTATCGCGACGCCATAGCTGAAGATCGCGATCAGCCCCGACAGCAAGCCTTGGGTGGTGATCTGGATAGCCAGGACCTGTGGTGTGAGGCGGCCAAGATCCCTGCCGAAGCAAAACGCCAACACCAGGTGCAGCAGGAACGACCAGGCGGCCGTGACGGCGGCGCCCTGCAGGGCGGTGAGGCCACTGCGCTTGAACGCGTGGCTATAGGCTGCCCAGCAGGCGGCGGCCAGCAGCAAAGCCCCCTGGCTGATGCGGGCCGGCGCTGGCCCAGCAGCTGCCGATGTCGCAACCACCATGAGCGCGACACCAAGGGCGATGGCGCTATAGCCGAGATATTGCCGGCGCTGAAAGCACGCACCAGCGACGAGCGCACCGATCAGCGCCGCCCAGAGCGGCATGGTACCGGGCAGCAGGGCGCCGACAGCCGCGGCCGGCACGGATTTCATCGCCCAGGCGGCCAGCAGGAAAAAGGGGGCACCCGATCCGCCGGTCATGAGAACGATGATCCACCAGGGGCAGCCGCGCGGCAGCAACCCGCAGCGCCACCAGACCGGGGCCAGCAGCAGGGCTGGCGGACCATAGCGGAATAGGCCGGTGGTGATCGGGCTGATCGCCGTCTCGCCGGCGAAGCGGGTGGCGACGATCCAGCCGGCCCAGATCGCGACGGTCAACAAGGCGGCGCCGGTGCCCAGGAATGATGGATTGGTGGGCGCCGCCGGGCTTTTCAGGGCAGGCGCCGGTGCCAGGATCGATGTCAGCAGTTTCATGACCGCCTCCGCGTTGCCGGTCTGCATCTCAGCAGGCCGGCATTTTCCGCCACATCGGTCCGGCATGTCCTTGCCAAGACGCCCATCGGATCGGCTAATCTAGCAATCAATGGGAAGTTTCTGACTGGAAAGAGGCATGATATGCCAAAGAATGATATCGATCAGACGGATCTGCGTATCCTGGCTGAATTGCAGCAGGATGCGCGGCTGACCAATGTCGATCTCGCCGAGCGCATCCATCTCTCGCCCTCGCCCTGCCTGCGCCGCACCAAGCGGCTGGAGGAGGCCGGGGTGATCCGCGGCTATCGCGCCGATCTCGACCGCGACAAGGTCGGTCTCGGCCTCACGGTCTTCGTCGAGATCAAGGTGGACCGGCATTCCCGGCAGAATGCCGACGACCTTGCCCGGGCCCTGGTGGCGATGCCGGAAGTGGTTTCCTGCTGCATGGTCTCCGGGGCGGCCGATTTCCTACTCGAACTGGTGGTGCCCGATCTCACCACCTATGAGCGATTGCTCTCCGACCGCTTGCTGACCCTGCCGATGGTGGCCGATATCCGCTCCAATTTCGCGCTCAGGGTAATCAAGAGCGGCGGGCCGCTGGCGTTGCCGGAGATGGACGCCTAGCTGAAGATTTCGAAGTCTATGACACAGAGCAATTTATCGACGCGCGCGCCGTCGCTGGAGAGCGGCAGCATGACCTGCTCGAAGGCGACATGGCCGCGATCCTGCCACCAGAGTTGGCCGATGAAGAAGATGGCGTCACGCGCTTGCATGCAGCGTCGATAAGCGTCAATGAATTGCGGCGCCGATGCGCCGAGACTCGCCTGGTCGGCGCGGCGCCCCGTCAGGTCGCGGCGGTTGCCGTCGGAGATTTCCGTGCCGCAGAGGCGGAAGACGAATGTATCGTCATCCTCGATATCGATGATGAGGATCTTGGCGAGAAAGCCCCGCATCTCCAGTAGATCAAGTTGCGCGCGGCTCGGCAGGCGCGCGTCGCGATGTTTCGATCGCCAGTAATCCAGCCCGGCTTTGACGGCTGGCGATCGGGCAAGGCCCAGATCCTTGAAGTCCCAGATATCGACGATCGTCTCTGCCATCTCACGCGCGCTCCATGGAGCGCCCCATCACATGGCCGGCAGCATGACACAATCAGTATACAGGGCAATGCCCCTGCGTGATGTATTTGCGGGATATCGACCCGTGGCTGAGGGGAAGATGTCGGGTCGGTATCAATTCCTGCCGGATGCCTTGTCCGGGCTCCGCACCTGGTCCGGCGCGACGTAGAATTCGGGCCAGTTTTGCTTGACGATGTCGCCACCGGCATCGAGCGCATAACAGGTGTCGATGAAGCCCGGCCTGCGGCGAGTACCGGAAGAGGTTGCACCGTCATCGGCAGGCGGGCCGTCGCTGCTGCTGTCGCCCCGCTCGCGTTTTTCTTTCTCGCGCTGGCCGTAGATGGTCTGAAAGGCAACCGTGCCCATGGCCCGCAACATCTCCATATGATGCGTGCAGCCATGCGTGCCGCTGAAATTCTGCCGCAGGATGCGGGTCCAGCCCGGGCCGACGTTGGCACCCTTGAGGCTCTGGAAGGCCGGCGTGATGGCGGGGCAGATCGCATAGGGACTGGCGGCGGTTACCACGGCGATGTCGTGAATGTTGAACTCCCGGTCGAGCGTCAGGCGGATGCGCATGTCATGCAGCGCATCGCCGGCAACGATGGTCTCGCGATAGTCATTGGGGAAATCATAGGTCTTGATATCGGTCATCCGGCCTTCGATGTCGAACAGGCCATCGTCACGCAGGAAGCCGTCGAAGACATAGCGTCGTTCGTGCAGCTTTTCGCGGGCAACCGGTTGCGGCAGGGAAGTCGGATAAAGCGTATTCATCAGCCTGTGCTTTCTGCCGTGACGCAATGCTCGGGTCTAGCGCGCGTCGCTGGCGGTGGTGGTGCGCGCCGCGGCTTCCAAGGCGGAGGAGGGGATCTCGGTGCCGTCGGCCTCGTTTTCCAGCTTGAGCGGAATGAGGCGCAGGCGGGTGATCTGGTTGCGCTGGCGTTCCAGGATCTCGAAGCTGAAGCCATGGAAGACGAAGATCTGGCCGGGCATCGGAATGAGGCGCGCCTCATGCAGGACCAGGCCAGCGATGGTCGAGGCCTCTTCATCGGGCAGTCGCCAGTTGAATTCGCGGTTGAGGTCGCGGATGGTGACGCGGCCGTCGACGACATAGCTGCCGTCGTCGTCGCGATGCACGCCTTCGACGCTGACATCATGCTCATCGGCGATATCGCCGACGATTTCCTCGAGAATGTCCTCCAGGGTGACAATGCCCATCAAGGCGCCGTATTCGTCGACGACGACGGCAAAATGCTCGCGCCGGGTGCGGAAGGCTTCCAGCTGGGCCAGCAGGCTGGTGCTGTCGGGAATGAACCAGGGCTTGGTGGCGAGCTCGTGCAGGTTGAGGTCATCGACCTTCCAGCCATTGGCCTCGATCGCCCGGAGCAGCGCCTTGGCATGCAGCACGCCGATGATATTGTCGGGCTCGTCATGCCACAGCGGCACGCGGGTATGCGGGCTTGCCAGCACCTGGCGGATGTTCTCCGCCACCGGCAGGCTGTCATCCACCATCACCATCTGCCGGCGATGCACCATGATGTCCGACACCGGAACATCATCGAGATCGAGAATCGAATGCAGCATGGCATTGGCTTCACGGATCTCTTCCGCCGATTCCGAATGAAGATCGATGGCGCCGCGCAATTCCTCGAGGCTTTCCTCCGCGCCCGGCTCATTGATCACCTGGACGCCGAACATGCGCAGGGTTCCGCTGACCACCAGCTGGGTGACATGGGTGAGGGGATAGGTGAGGCGCACGAGGAAGGAGAGCAGCGGTGCCGCGCCCAGCGCGTAGCGATCGGCATGATTGATGGCATAGGTCTTCGGCATCACCTCGGCGAAGATGAACAGGAAGACCGTCGCCGAAACGGCGGCGATGGCGGGGCCGAAGGTGCTTTTGCCGAAGTAATTGTCGAAGATCGTCGTCATCAGCGCGGCGGTCAACGCGTTCATCAGCGTATTGCCGAGGAGCACGGTGCTGATCACCTTCTCCATCCGCTCCTGCAGCCGGGCTACCTTGCTCGCCCGCTTGTTGCCGTCACCGGCCAAAGCATGGATCCGCGCCCGTGAGGCGCCGGTCAGTGCCGTCTCCGATGCTGAGAAGAAACCGGAAAAGATGATGAGGATGACCAGGGCTGATATTTCCAGGGCCATGAGCATCGACGGTGTCACGCAAATCTCCTCTGGGACGGCTGCTTCTGGACCTGGCTTGGGCGGGAACACATGGAGCGCGATCGGACCGACGGTCCGGTTGGCGGATCGTCAGGCGGCGATCGCTGTCTCCAGCAGGGTTTCCACTTCCGCCAGATCGACATAGGCCGGCGTGAAGCAGCGGCCGATGCCATGGGCGAGAATGAAGCCGATGCGACCGTCCTTCACCTTCTTGTCCTTGCCCATATGTTCGATCAGCTTCTCCGCCGACCAGCTGCGGCCCTGCACACTCAAGGGATCGGTCGGGAGGCCGAGGCTGGCGAGATGCCGGCGCACGCGGGCGGCATCCTCCAGCGGAGCGAGGCCCAGGCTGGCGGAGAGATCGAAGGCCATCACCATGCCGATCGCCACCGCTTCGCCATGCAGCAGTTCATCGGTGTAGCCGCATTCCGCTTCCAGGGCATGACCGAAGGTATGGCCGAGATTGAGCAGGGCGCGCTGACCGGATTCCCGCTCATCGGCGCCGACGATCGCCGCCTTGGCCTTGCAGGAGACGACGATGGCGTGCCGCAAGGCGGCGGTATCGCCGGCGATCAGGCTGGCGCCATGCCCCTCCAGCCAGGAGAAGAAAGCGGGGTCGTTGATCAGCCCGTATTTCACCACTTCGGCATAGCCGGCGCGTAATTCGCGCTTCGGCAGGGTGTCGAGCACATCGGTATCGGCCAGCACCAGGCGCGGCTGGTAGAAGCTGCCGATCAGATTCTTGCCATGGTGGTTGTTGATGCCGGTCTTGCCGCCGACCGAGCTGTCGACCTGGGCGAGCAGGGTGGTCGGGATCTGGATGAAATCGACACCGCGCAGCAGGACCGAGGCAGCGAAGCCGGTCAGGTCGCCGATCACGCCGCCACCCAGCGCGACCAGGGTCGTGTGCCGTTCGACCTTCATCTCCAGCAGTCTGTCGCACAGCGATTCCAGCTCGGCAAAGCTCTTGGTCTGTTCGCCGGGTGCCAGCACGACGCTGTCGGCGGCGATACCCGCCTGCTTGAACGACGCCAGCACGGTGTCGAGATGATGGCGGGCGACATGGCGGTCGGTGACGATGACGACCCGCTTCTGCGCCAAAAGGGGGGCGGTGAATTCACCGGCCCGGCCGATCAGCCCGCTGCCCACATGGATGTCATAACTGCGTTCGCTGAGCTCAACGCGGACGGTTTCGAAGCTCATCGCGCCGCTGCCTGCTGTGCCGGTTTGCCGGTATGGGACTCCGACGCCAAAGCCTGTTCCAGCGCCGCGACGACGCGCGACAGGGTGGCTTCCGGCGGTCCATCCATGGAATCGACGACGAGATCGGCCTCGCCATAGACCGGATAGCGGATTTCCATCAATTCGCTCAGCTTCTGCCGCGGATCGACATTCTGCAGCAGGGGACGCTCATTGCGCCTCGCCACGCGCTTGACCAGGAGATCGAGATCGGCGCGCAGCCAGACCGAGAGGGCGCGCTCGCGGATCAAGGCCCGGGTAGTCGGGTCCATGAAGGCGCCGCCGCCCGTTGCCAGGACCTGGACCGGGCCGCTCAGCAGGCGCTGGATGACGCGCCGCTCGCCGTCGCGGAAGGCCTTCTCGCCGTGCTGGGCAAAGTAATCGGCGATGGTGCAGCGGGCGGCCGCCTCGATTTCCTTGTCGGCATCGGTGAAGGGCAGGCGCAGATGCGCCGCCAGGCGCTTGCCGATGCAGCTCTTGCCGGCACCCATCAATCCGACCAGGACGATGGTCCGGTCAATCCGCCGGGTCAGGGCCGGTTGCGTGCCGGCCGCCGGCAACACGGTTGTCAGCCCGTGTTCCCGCGCCGGATCAGCGCTATCATCCATCGGCACAGCGGTCATTAATACCCAACCTCTTCAGAACGTGACGCTTTTTCGCCATATTTCGACACTAGCATATTTCCCAAGCCCTGTGGCAAGTTAGCCTGAAATCTCCGCGAGTCGCAGCACCCAGATCTCGGACTCACTTCGGCGGTCTGCTGGATTCTGTCGGCACCTCAAGGACATATGGGCAAGATGAACAGACTACTCATTGGCGTTTGCGTGGCATTCCTGGTTCTCATCGGCGGCGGCATTGCGGTGCTGGCGGCTTTGGATGTCCCGGCGCCGGTCAAGCATCAGGAAGTGCCCATCCCCAATGACCGATTGTCGCTGCAGTAAGCCGCCCGCGTCGTCCCGCTGCACTGCCGCTACCGGCATGGCCATCATTGATGCTTTGCAGCCGCACAGGCTGCCGCAGATTGACCGCGCGGTGAGCCTGGCGAGCCGGGCCAGCGTGCTGG
>DATMUQ010000669.1:0-2465 GCA_035563795.1 Terriglobales bacterium
TTAGCGGTATTTAGTCACCGGTTTCAGATTGTTTTCCTGAGTAAGATTGCCGTAATCTTGCTGCGGATCGATCACGCTAACGATTTGTTTAGACCGGTATGCGGTATTGATTTACGCGATTTGGACGATTCGTCGAGACTGACTTTGACGCCACCGAGATACCAGCACGAGGATTTTGTCGATCCCAGTCAGGCGCGTCATTGGAAGACGCGTGATCTCTTCGAATATTGGCGTGGCAAATGGCGGGATGGCCGCCCGCCGTCGCGCCAGGAAATCGACCCGGTCGATATGCGTGCTTATCTCGCCAACATGAATATGGGCGATATCGAGACCAATCCCCTGCGGGTGCGTTACCGCGTCTATGGCACGCTCCATGCCGAGTTCAACCGCATCGATTGCACCGGCCTCTACCTGCATGAGATGGATTACAGCAATCACGACTTGATCGATTGGGATGCCTGTTTCGCCTATCTCTCACAGACCAAGCGGGCGATCATCGGCGACAATGCGCTGAAGCAGGCCGATGGCCAGGTCTCCGGCCCCTACGAATATTGTATGCTGCCGCTTTACCGCGATGGCGATCCGGCCGGCGGCTTCCTCGGCCTGGAAATCTTCGAAATGCTCGACCGCCGGCAGATTCCCGATTTTGTGCCGACCAAGGTGACCCCGGGCAAGCCGCCGCGCGGCTAAACCTTACCGCTTCGGTATTTCTCAATCCGACAGGTTCTGTCGCTCCGGATCGGCCAGCCGCTCCAGGAGCTCGCGGGCATAGCCATCGCAATGTCGTTCCATGTCGCGCAATTTCGGTAGGCCGACGAGATCATGGAAGGCACTAAAGCTGACCATCTCCGCCTGCAGCGATTGCGTCTCGCCGCTCTCCCGCATCGCGCCATAAAGCCGGCGCAGGGCATGGGTGATGGCATAAGTGGCGGCAACCGGGAAGGCAACCAGGGCATAGCCGATCTCTTCCAGCGCCTCGGCCGACAGCAAGGGCGTCTTGCCGCCCTCGACATTATTGGCCATGCAGGGTGCCGGCACTTCCGAACAGATCCGACTCATCTCGTCGACGGTCAGCGGGGCTTCGATGAAGATCACATCGGCGCCGGCTTCGCGATATATCTGCGCGCGCTCGATTGCCGCTTCCAGCCCCTCGATGGCACGGGCATCGGTACGCGCCATGATCACCAGGTCGGAATCAGTCCGGGTGTCCAAGGCGGCCTTCAGCTTCGCCACCATTTCGACCACCGGGATGACGCGCTTGCCATCCATATGGCCGCATCTTTTGGGGGCGACCTGGTCTTCGATGAACAGAGCGGCGACACCCGCCCGTTCGAAGCTGCGGACAGTGCGCGCGACATTCACGGCATTGCCATAGCCGGTATCGGCATCGGCGAGGATCGGCAGTGAAATGGCGTCACACAATCGGGCATACATGTCGGCCATTTCCGTCATCGAGAGCTGGGCAATATCGGGAGCACCCAGCAGGCTGGCGGTCGCGGCATAGCCGCCGCAGGTCACGGCAGCGAAACCGGCCTCGGCGGCGATCCGCGCCGAGAGCGCGTCATGAACACCCGGCAATACCAGGATTTCCGGCGCTTCAACCAGCTCACGGAAACGTGTTGTCCGCCGCATCTCACTGACCCTCCTACGAATTTTGCTTTTTGTGTATGCCGGCAAGGACGTTAGCTTGAGGTCAAAGAAACGCCTGCGGCAAATAAAAACGGTTGCAAACGCGGTATCGAGGCCAGAGACTAGCGGCTGTCCAATTACCCACCAAGAGGGATCACCCGAAATGTTGAAGCAGAGTATGTCCAGGTTGTCTTTGTCGGCCCTGATGGCGGTCGGCATCGTCGGCGCCTCGGTCACCGCCTTCGCGGACGACCTGTCCGGCACCTATAGCAAATATTATGAAGCAATTTATGCTTCGCAACTGTGCCGCAATACTCAAATCGATCCGGCTGGTTGGAAGAAGCTGGCTGATTTCATCGACAACAAGGTCAATCACGAGATCGGCGCCGGCGAGCGCCTGACCCTGATCGAGACCGCGAAGAGTGATGCGCGCAAGCTGATGGATAGCAAGGGCTGCGCCCATCAGTCTGTCCAGGACCTCCTGAAGGTCTATGACAGCGAGCTTGCCAATCTCTAAGAGACGGCTGGTTTCCGGCCGACGTGCCGGAGCACCTGTGGAACGGCCCCGCCTGAGCGGGGCCGTTTCCATTTGTGCGTGTTTCTGTTTGTGTCCGGCGTCGACTCGGAACCCAGGAAAGGGCTAGCTAGCGGCCCTCGCGCTGCCAGGTCAGCAGCAGCAGGCCGAGTGCCAGGGCCAGGGCAAGCCAGACTGGGAGCAGCGGCATCTGCCGGATTCCGCTCACCACGTAATCGCGATTTTCCCGCAGCCCGACCCAGCCATTGCCGGCCGTCGGGTCGCCGGCGGCGACGTGCCGTAATTGCGGCATGCCCTGCTT
>DATMUQ010000670.1:0-4865 GCA_035563795.1 Terriglobales bacterium
CCGCGGCCCGACTGCCGATATCAGCATATCGAGACAGCGATCAGCCGCGTTGAGCCGGCCCCACAGATAGTCATGCTCGCGCCAGGCGCGGTTGAAGAAGGCACCGAAATTCATTAGCGCCGTCCCCTTCAGCATGACATGCGCCTCGCCAATGCCATGGGCATCCGCCGGGCTGATGCGGTCGACCAGGATCTCGTTGATCTCATCCATGTCGGTCCATTGCAGGATCGGAAAGGTGATGAGGTCATAGAACGCGAAGCCGACATAGGACATGCCGACGGCGCGTCTTGCCAGCGGCGGCAGATAGGCAAGACCCATCAGCGAAATGATCTCGTCGATATCGCGGTCGAGCGAGGTGAGCGCCATCGCCCGCTCCAGCGGATCGAGCAATGACGGTTCGAGACTGCCGCCTGTCTTGGCTAGGCCGGCAATGTGGGCGGCGGCGGCCACAACTTCCTCGCCATAGCCCTTGGGGTGCCACAAGCGCGCCAGACGCTCGACCACGTCATAAAGCGTCGTCTTCAATTCATCGATGGCACTCGATGCAACTTGGGGGCCGTCGCTATTGGCTTCCTGGTAGAGTTCGTTCAAGCGCCGGATCACGAAGCGCACCCGCCGCAGACGAAAATCGATATCGAAGCCACGCAGGAAAGGCACCAAGGTGCCGGCGCCGTTCGATCCGTTCTGGGCCAGGGAACGATCCAAGAGCGCTTCGATGCGGCTGGTTTCTGCGGTGACACCACCCTGTTGTGCCAAGCCCGCAATGAGACAGGCAAGCCGATCCATCAGGCGCCGCCGCTTCAAGGTCTGATAGCTGAGATAGGCAAAGCCGGCACCGGCATGGGCCTTGTCATTGGCCATCGATCGGTAGCGCGCCACTTCCTCGATGCTGGGCGGATTGTCGGGATCGTCCTTGACGATCTCATCGACCAGCTTTGCCACCTGGGGATCAGCGGCATCCAGGATTTCCGCCATGCGCCGCGCCTGCTCGTTCCAGGTCTGGATCCCCATCAGGTCATCGGCGATGGGCTCGTTGCGCGGGATCAGCGCCAGCGAGGCGAGAATGGTCCGGAAGAAACCGGGGGCGCCGACCTCGTTATGCTGATGCCCATCGCGCCGCGGATTGGGATCAACATAGATGATGCGGCGGGCGACTTCCCGGGTGGCAGGCCGATTGCCCAAGGCGCGGATCACCGGCGAGAATGGCTTGTTCATCACCACGCTGCCGTCGATGAAATAGCCATTGCCATTGGCACTATTGCCGCCCGACGCCATCTCTTCGCCCCCGGAGAGCTTCTCTTTGAGGAACCGCTCCCGCGATGCCCAGCGCCGGCCGCGCCGCGCCAATATCTTGTCCATCTCGGCAATCGCCGCCGGCGGAAAGGCACCGGGAAAGGAAGCGGTCGCCCGGGCGGCGAAGACCAGCGCCGGCACGTAATCCGTATCGAATTCACTGATCAGCTCGCCGGACAGCATCCGCCTGCAGGTGAAGGAGATGATGCGGCGATGCTCGGTCTCCTCGACGCTGGGCGGGTCATGCAGCGCGATCATATGGCTGTGGCCGCGGTAATCGGTCAGCGTCACGAAGAGGTCGAGCCGATGCCCCGGCGGCAGCAGGCTACCTTGATGCGTCTCGCCGCGCTTTTCCATCTTGTCGCAGGCATCCAGCATCCAGCGCGTGAAGCGCTCGCCGGAGAAAGGCGGCGTGAACCACTGGGTCTGCATGAAATAGCCGAGCTTCTGGCGCGTCTCCGGCTCACGAATCTGCTGGCCGAAGCGGCCCAATAACAGGCGATAGAGGACGGGCGCCACCATCGCCTTGCCCATGCGGCTGAGCTGGCTGGTCGGCGGTGCCAGGCGTGTCACATCGGCATTGCGCAGCCAGAGATATTGATGCGGCTCGAGCGGCAGGTCATGGGCAATCGCCCGCGCCAGCATGACACCGTTGATGCCACCGGCTGAGGCACCCGAGACCAGATCGACGACGACACGGACATCGACATCCGGCGCCAGCGCCTTCAGTACTTCGGCATAGATGGCGGTTGAATCGTCAAGGCCTTCCGCTGACGGCGCCATCGCCTCCACGCCATCGGCATGGATCAGCTTGGAGGCCCTGACCAGATTGAGGATTTCCCGGGTGACACCGTGAATATAGACAGCCAGTGACACGCCGCCATAAAGCACAACGGCGAGCCGGACTTCGATTTGTTTCATCGATTCGGCTCCTCCCCCAGGGCGGCCAGTCTAGAATGCGGCTGCCGCGAGTGGAAGCCACCGCACGGTCTCAATAGAAGCGGCCGTATTTCTGGTTTAGCCGCGCGACCGTTCCATCCGCCACCAGGGCTGCCAGTTCACGGTCGAAGGCTTGTCTGACGGCAAGCATGTCCGGCGACTTGGCAAAACCGATATGGCCTTCGAGGATGTCGACCGGCGGCGACAATTCCGTCACCAGCCCGGCGATCCCGAGTTCTCCGACAGCAGCCTGTCCCGCTGATTCCGTGGTGATCACCAGATCGACGCGCCCGCGCATCAGCATGCGAAAGGCATCCGGCTGGTGCACCGTGGGGTCGAGTATCAGCGCAGCCTGATGGTCATTGAATTTAGCACCGTAATACCAGGCGAGCGTGGTGCCGATCCGCAGCCCCTGCAGCGCCCGGAAATCGCCCGTCCAGGCAATCTGTTTGTCCGCCGGCGCGAACAGCACGACCTTGGCCCGGTAGATGGCATCGGCCGAAAAATCCATATAGGCGGCGCGTTCCGGCGTCGGGTATGGCCCGATCAGAATGTCGGCATCGCCATGCTGCATTTGCGCCAGGCTGCGTCCCCAGGGAATGATGGTGATGCTGATCGGCATGCCGAGCCTGGCGGCGACCTGCTGCACGATTTCCACCCCGACCCCATGAAGGCTGCCATCCGGCGCCATCTCCGCGATGGTCGGGAAGGCTTCGGCAATGGCCCGCAATTGGCGCGCATCAGCGCCCGCAGACGCCAGCAGAATCGCGCCCCCCACCACCAGAGCAAGCAGCAAATGGTGCCTGAGCCAGTTCACGCTTTCACCCCCTCCCGTCGGGGCCCCGTCAGGCTATCACGGGAGACGTTAAAACTTCGGGGCGGGACGGCCAGGAACATAGCACTGACAGGTGCTTGTTTGGATGCCGCTGATAGGTAAAAATTACCAAAGCGGGTGTTTCCCCCTAAGGCGTTATGCATTTGCATCTCGGGCAGCGTTTCGCGCGCAGGGGATGGAATAGAACGTGAGCTCCCTCGTTGTCTGAGCGAGAGGCGCCACGCATCACCGGACCCCCAACATTCGGTGCGTGTCTCCAAGGCCGACCAGCCCCGTGGCGCCTCTTCCTTTGCGTCCCATTTGCAAACGAGATTTCTAACCGGCCCTACGCGCGTGGGGCCGGCTATTTTGTCTGTCAGCCAGGTGCCTGACAGCTATGGACCCGTCCTCCGCCCGGGGGTAACCTGTCTCCATCGCCTTCTGACCATGGATTTATCGATCTCGCCGCCTGGGGGATGCCCGCGCCGCGAGCATTTCGATCCTATCGTTTCAATGCGTGCGCCGGTCGTGCCGGAATGCGCCAGCTCGATCGTCGCGCCGGAACAGGGAGGGTGCGAATGCCGACCGGCCGGTGGAGAACCCGGATCTGGGCGGTGCTGCTGGTCATCGTCATCGGCGCCTTGTCCGTCCTCCAGTATTTCAGTGCCCAGGAGCTGCACGACACGCTCTCGGCGGCGCAGACCGCCTCGAACGCGGTCCAGTCCGACGCGGCGGTCGAACTGGCAAAGGCGCGGCAGGAATTGATCGCCAAGCAGGTCGAGAATGACAGCAAGGGCCGGCTGATCATCAGCCTGGCGACCGGGCTCAGCGCGGTGACGGCGGCGCTGACCGCCATCTTCGGCGTCCTGGTCGCGGTCTCGACCTATACCGAGGGACGGCGCAAGGAGGAACAGGATCGCCGGGACGCGCTCCGCAAGGAACTCGAATCCCGCGAGAAAGAACGACAGGACCGGCTCGATGCCGCCAAACGGGAATTGGATGCCCGCGAGAAAGAACGGCTGGACCGGCTCGCCGCCGCACTCAATCAGACCCTCGACCGCCTGGTCTCGACCGATACACGACAGCAGATCGTCGGCACCGGCGGGCTCCTGCCCTATCTCATGGAGGATCGCCGCGACTTTCACATCCAGGTCCTGACGGCGGCGCTGGCCGCCGCCCGCTTCCCGAATATCGATCCAGCCGTCTATCTGGGAATCCGGCTCGCCATCGAACGGGCAGCCCAGACGCTCGATGTCGGCCAGCTCACCGCCGTGAGCTGGCGTGGCGTGCGCCTGCCGGGTGTCAATCTCGCCGGCGCCAAACTCGCCGGCATCGATCTGCGCGATGCCAAGCTGGAAAATGCGCGGCTGTCCGGAGCCGACCTGACCGGTGCCACGCTGACCGCCGCCGGGCTCCAGGGTGCACAACTCGACAGGGCCATGCTGCGCGATGCGGATCTGAGCTATGCCGATCTGGCCGGGGCATCGGTGGCCCGGGCCGAGCTCGCCGGTGCCAATCTGTCCAACCTCAAGGTTCTCAGCCTCGATCTCGACCAGGCCGATCTGCGTGGCATCGGTTCCGGTTGGCGCGGCGTGCCATGGGATGCGACACGGAACTGGCGCCAGGCGCAGCTGGACGAGCCGGTACGTCGCGAGCTGACCGATCGGTATGGCGAGGAAATGCCGCGGATGCGCGTCCTGATGCTGCTGTGGGAGATCCCACCGATGGTCGCCGGCGGAACCTGGACGGCCTGTTATCATCTGGTGCGCAACCTGCGGCGGCGCGGCGCCGATGTCACGATCGTGGTGCCATGGCAGCG
>DATMUQ010000671.1:0-2431 GCA_035563795.1 Terriglobales bacterium
CCTCTCCGCCAGCCCCGATGAGACGGCCTGGGTACAGACCAGCTATCTCATTGCCGAGATCATCGTCATCCCGCTTTCCGGCTGGCTCAGCCGGGTGATGTCGACCCGCTGGCTGTTCGCCGCCTCGGCGATCGGCTTCACGCTCACCAGTCTCCTGTGCGGCTGGGCCTGGGACATCCAGAGCATGATCGCCTTCCGCGCTTTGCAGGGTTTCCTCGGCGGCTCGATGATCCCGACCGCCTATACCACCGCCTTCTTCTATTTCTCCGGCAATCAGCGCGTGGTCGCCGCAGCCATCGTCGGCGCGCTTTCCTCGCTGGCGCCGACGCTCGGCCCGACCATCGGCGGCTGGATCACCGACAGCTATTCCTGGCACTGGCTGTTCTTCATCAATCTCGTCCCCGGCATCTTCGTCGCCGTGACCGTGCCACTGCTGGTCAAGATCGACCGGCCGAACTGGAGCCTGCTGCGCGGCGCCGATTATCTCGGCATGCTGCTGATGGCGGTGTTCCTCGGCTGCCTGGAATACACGCTGGAAGAAGGCCCGCGCTGGGACTGGTTCGGCGACGACACCATCCTCACCACCGCCTGGGTCACCGGCATCACCGGCCCGCTCTTCATCTGGCGCAGCCTGGTCGCGGCGCAGCCGATCGTCGATCTGCGTGCCTTGAAGAGCCTCAATTTCGCCCTCGGCTGCTTCTTCTCCTTCGTGACCGGCATCGGCATCTTCTCCACCATCTATCTGACGCCGGTTTTCCTCAGCCGGGTACGCGGTTTCAGCGCCTATGAAATCGGCTGCGCCATCTTCTCGACCGGCCTGTTCCAGATCTCGGCCATCCCGCTCTATACTTATCTTGCCAGGCGCTTCGATCTGCGCTGGCTGATGATGTTCGGCCTCGCCTGCTTCGCCGCCGGCATGTGGCAGTTCACCTATATCACCAGCGACTGGGGTTGGCGGGAATTGCTGCTGCCCCAGGGCCTGCGCGGCTTCGCCCAGCAATTCGCGCTGGCGCCGATCATCACTTTGACCCTCGGCGGCCTGCGACCGGAACGCCTGAAGCTTGCCTCAGGCCTCTTCAACCTGATGCGCAATCTGGGCGGCGCCATCGGCATCGCCGTCTGCGGTACCGTGCTGATCGACCGCACCAATCTCCACTATCTGCACATCGCCGAGAACCTCTCGGCCAGCAAAAGCGACATGGTCGCCAAGCTGCAGAACCTGACCGATTATCTCGCCACCAAGATGGATGGCGATATGGTGCGCGCCCACGCGGCGGCGGTGAAGGCGCTGTTCGGCCGCTCCTGGGGCGAGGCGCTGACCCAGACCTTCGCCGATGCCTTCCTCATCATCGCCGCCTGCTTCGTCATCGCCTTCGTCATGGTACCCTTGATGAGCAAGGTCGCCCCGCCGAAAGCCCCGTCAGCCGACGCGCACTGAACCGACAGGAATCTGAAGCAGCTTAGGCAATGGAAGAGAGCATCTAGATCGTATTCTCTTGCGCTAAATTTGCCGGGCGGGCCAATCACACGAGAAATCTAGTCGATAAAGGTGATCCCCTACCGTATTCGTCTCAAACCCGCACTCATCAAAAGGCGCATCGTCACCAAAGGAGCGCACGATATGCTTCCAGTTGGCCGTCCGTTGAGCCGGAGTCAGCAAGATCTCGTCATTCAGATCGAAGATGATGGCGGTGACTTCCGTTTCCCTGCTCCAGCTCTTGCATAGCGCAACACTTTGCTTCATCGCGCGCGCTCTGCAGCCTGCGTATCTGTTCGGGTCTATTTCGTACAGCACGCGGTCAGTTGATATCGTTACCGCTTCAACAATATTTCCGACAAATACCGGAAACATCGTCTGAACCAGGAAATAAGCGGGGATCGAGAAGAAGGAGGCCAGTGTCCAGAAGCGCCGGCGCCAGATGAGGTCGACCAGCCCCCAAAGCAGCCCCAGACCGAAGAAAATGATGATGGTGAGAAAGATACTTGGACCATCACTTAAATAGGCCAAGATCAAACGCACGACAGCTATGGGCCAGAGCAACTTAAGGATAGCGACGAAGACGCTTTTCATTATCGTTTGATATCCTTGGAGCTTATTGCAGCGGCGCCACTATCTCTTCCCGACCCTTGCGCAGGTCATAGGGCGAATAGCCGAACAACCGCTTGAAGGACTGGCTGCAGGAGCTGCGTGAGCGATAGCCGTTGCGCGCGGCAATGGTCGAAAACGGCAGATCGGTTTCGATCAGCGAACGGCGCACACGCTGCAAGCGCCAGCGCGTCAGGTAATCCAGCGGCGCCATGCCGACCCGTGCGCGGAAGCGCTCGGCGAAAGACGAGCGCGACATGCCGGCGGCAGCAGCCAAGCTCGCCACCGTCCAATCGGCAGCGACATCATCGTGGAAACTCTTCAAGGCCCGGCCGATGCGCGGAT
>DATMUQ010000672.1:0-5030 GCA_035563795.1 Terriglobales bacterium
AGACCAGAGCCCGGTGCCAGTTGCCGCGCCAGTCGCAGCATGCCATTGCCGATGCCCCGGCGATAATGGCCGGGTGCTGTCGCAATGGAAATCAGATAGATCGGCATGCTACGGCTTTCGCCGCGCCAGTCGAGACGCACATAGCCGACGGCGTCCCCGTTGATTTCGGCGATCAGCGGCAGATCGGCCGGGGCCAGCAGCTTGGCGGCGAACCAGGCATGATGCTCGGCCGGCGATGGCACATGCGGATTCAAGGCATAGCGGCGTGTTTCAGGCGCGCCCTGCCAGGCCAGCAGCATCGCCTCATCGGCCGGTTCCATGAGGCGCAGGGAGAGTTGTGCGCCATCCGTCAGCGGCAGCCTCGGCAGGCTGGCAACAACGATGCGATCGATGCCACGGCCATCGCACAACGTTGCCGCGATACGCGCCAGATCCTGCTTCAGTGCCGGTTCCTGCTGCAGCCGCGCAATGGCCGCGGTCAATGCCGTCGTCACCTCTTCAGGTGACTCGGTGGTCAGGAAGCCGCAACCGATCGCGCCGCCGGAACGCACCATGACAGCGGCGTTGGCGCGCTGGTTCTCAGCGATGCCGATCAGCAGGCTCGGTAGACCGAGGCAGCAGCGTTCCCAGGTCGAGGTGCCGGGCGCGCCGATACAAAGATCGCTCGCTGCCATCAGCCCGGCCATATCCGCGACGTCAAGCAGCAGCCGGATCTGCCTGCCGGCATTTTGATGCGTCTTGACCAGTTGCTGAACCTGCGCCAGATGCGGCGCCCGGCTGCCGAGCACGACCGTGATTTCGGCATCCGGCATCTGGGTGACCGTTGCCGTAATTGCGAGCGAGGTGGCGTCGAGCGGATCGACCCCGCCAAAGGCGATGACGACGTGTTTGACCGATGAGTTTTCTGCGCCGCGCTGAAGCGCTGCCGCCCGGCCAGCCAGGAATTGGCGCCGCAACGGCGCCGCGGCGCCGCCGAGTAGCAGCCTGGCGCCAGCGGGCAACAGCGGTCGATAGGTGGCAGCGTCGATTCCCGGGGTCGAATTGACGACCAAATCGGCATCCAATTGCCGGTCGGCAAAATCGTCGATCCAGATCACCCGCTCGGCAATGCCTCTTGCCGCGCGGTCGAAGCCGTCAGGCAGGCTGTAATGATCGAGGATAATGACTGCTGCCCTGCCCGTTTTTTCCGCGATGGCAGCCAATTGTGCCTCGGCGCTGTCGCCGGCGACGATGATGGCGCGGTTCTGTGGCAAGGAACTGCCAAGGAAGGCGGCCGTCTCCGCCGTTACGGCCCAGCGGCAGGTCCAGCCTAATTCACTGAAGCGGTCGGAGAGCGACGCACAGCGCATCGCATGGCCGGTGCCGATACGCTGATTGGCATCGAAGCGGAAAACGATCGTACCATGCGTGTTCGTGGCAGCCGTGGCGGCACGGTCGGCGTTGATGCTGCTGAGCTGCGGATGGGCCGCCAGCAGCGACAGGATACCCTGCAGCGAACCAAGTTCCTCTGTTCTGCCGCAGGCGAAGAGTTGTTCGAAAAAAGCGAAATCTTCCGGGTAGTCCAGCGTCCAGCGATGGGTATTGGCGGGCCAGCCCGGTCCCACCAGATTGGCACGTTTGAGATCGGGGTGGCGCCGCAGCCAGGGCGTCACATGCTCGCGATCATAGGGCTCGCTTGCTTCGGCCGCCGCCTGTTCAAGGGCTGCGCGTGTGAAGACCTCGCAATCCAGCCCATGTGGGAACAGGCGCGGCATGTTATTGGCCGCATAGTCAGACTTACGTTCTGCCTGCAGGCGGAACACGGCGCTGCAGATCACCGGATCGATCAGCGGGCAATCGCTGGTGACGCGCATGATGATATCGGCTTCGGCGAAACGCGCGGCCCCGCGATAGCGAGCGAGAACATCGTTCTCCTCGCCCCGAAAAACGTGGAAACCGAGGCGGCTGGCTTCGGCGGCAATGGGATCATTGGCGGGATCCAGGCCGGTGGCGCAGATGACCTCGTCAACGCAGTCGATGGCGCGACAGCGGGTCAGCACATGTTCCAACACGGTCCTGCCCGAGAGCTGACGCAGCACCTTGGCTGGCAGGCGCGTCGAGCCATATCGCGCCTGTACGACGACTACCCGGCGGGCTTGTTCCAGTTGTCCCGCGGTCATCTCGACGTTGTCCTGGAACGGATGCGGATCACGCGAATTGCCCCACCGATCGGCGCAAGGATGATTGCCAGCCGAGCGACCGGTTGCCGATCAACAGGGTTTTGCTGCCGATTTCCTCCACGACATTGGGTGGCGTGATGCCGAGCAGGCCGGCGAAGCGTGACAGGCGGTCGACGATATCGGCGGTGTCAAGACCCGGCAGGAGGATCCCGCGAACATTGCGATCCTTCAATCGCCAGCGATAGCGCCATCCCGGCGTCCAGGCAGATCGGCCATTCCCATGTGGATGCGCTGACGGCGCGGCAAGCAGCGGCTCCAGCCGATCGAGGATGGTTTCGGCGCCGAGCCGCGCTGGGTCGTGCGACATGGCCTGACGAAAAGCTATTTGCATATCGGTCGAATAGACCGTTGGTGTCGCTGCATCGGCCGAGGGCCTAATGATCTGCTTCATCAAGGCAAGGGTCGCCTCGACATCACGGGTTAGCGGATTGATCCGGTTCGAGAGATAGCGGTCATTGGCGCTGGAAGCCGACGGCATCACGCAGATCGCCGGTGTGTCGAGGGCCAGGGCTTCGACACCGGTCGTGCAATTGGTATGGATCAGGATCTCGCTGGCGGCGATCCAGGGCACCGCCGCACCTTCGCGGATGACCTCCATGCCAGCTCGGCCGCCGATCAGATTGGTCCACAGATCCAGCGATTCGGACGGATGTGGCCGCAGGATGATGCGATGCCCGGGGAACTGCGCCGGCAGAAGCTGCAGCAAGCTCTCGACCGCCTGCCGATTGTCTGCCTCCATCTGCAGGATCGACGCAACATAGCTGCTGTGTTCGGGGTTGTTCATGTCGAGCTTCCCGAGCCGCGCCTGGTCGCGGATGATCTGCTCCGCATTACCCTTCTGCGAATTGGTGAAGCCGAGATTCGTGTTGATCAGGATGAAGCGGCCGTAGCGCGCCTTCAGGGCGGCGACCTCGCTGCCATAGAAGGCCCGCAGCTCCGGGCGCAGCAGGTCCCAGCGCGGATTGGCAGCCTGCACCACCCGGTCGGCCGCCTCCGGGAAGCGTTCGGCGACCGCCTGCGCATTGCCGCTGCCGGCGATGAAGATGATATCGGTGGCCGCCACTGCTTCGGGCGACATCCAGCGCAGCTGCTGGGCCGACATGACCAGCCCCGGCAGCTCCTCGTCGATGGCGGCGACCCGGTATCCCAGGCGTTTGGCTTCCGCCATGGCGAGGCCGTCGCGGCCGGTCAGGGTCTTGGAGAGATAGAGGCCGGGCGGCATCGCCCCGATATTGCGCTCGATCAGCCATTTCTGGCCCAGCACCACCTCATAGCCCCGGGCCACGGCGAGGGATGCCAGCAGGAGCCGCGAATCCAGCTCGCGCGAGGCGATCTCCATCGGCATATACAAAATGGGTTGGGCTTGGACCGGCATCGAACTCGACTTTATCTATCCTCGCCTTGTAACAGCGTCCCGGCCCCGGCGCAACCGCAGCCGATTTCCGCAACTCCCTGAAACCATGTTGTTTTTTGCGTGATGCGGAAGTTAATCCTGGCAGTCTGTGGCAGCTGGATCCGGGGTCTGGCAATTGATCCACTTGCGGTTCCGCCCTCGCGTCGGTAATCAGGTGCCCATGAAATCAAGGACTTGCGGCTGACGCCGCAGCAGGCCCAGGGTGATCCAGTCAAATGAATGATTTGTTCGGCTCTTCCGCCAAGAAAGGCAACGACTACTCCGCCAAGGACATCGAGGTCCTTGAGGGGCTGGAACCGGTTCGCCGCCGGCCCGGCATGTATATCGGCGGCACTGATGAGCGGGCCTATCACCATCTGGCGGCGGAAATCCTCGATAACTCGATGGACGAGGCCGTCGCCGGCCACGCCACCCGAATCGAGGTCGAACTGGACGCCCAGGGCTTCTTCACCGTCCGGGATAATGGCCGCGGCATCCCCATCGATCCGCATCCCAAATACAAGGACAAGTCCGCGCTGGAGGTCATTCTCACCACCCTCCATTCCGGCGGCAAGTTCAGCGGCAAGGTCTACCAGACCTCCGGCGGTCTGCACGGCGTCGGCTCGTCGGTCGTGAATGCGCTCAGCGATACGCTGGTGGTCGAGGTCGCCCGCGAGAAGCAGCTCTACAGCCAGACCTTCAGCCGCGGCCTGCCGACCAGCAAGCTGACACCCCAGGGCGGGGTCAACCGCCGAGGCACCACGGTCCGTTTCCATCCCGATCCGGACATCTTCGGCAAGCAGGCGCATTTCAAGCCGGCGCGGCTCTACCGCATGTGCCGCTCGAAGGCCTATCTCTTCCGCGGCGTCGAGATCCGCTGGTCCTGCGATCCCAGCCTGATCGGCGAAGGCGATACGACGCCGGCGACCGACACCCTGCATTTCCCCGGCGGCCTCTCTGACTTCCTGACGGCGACGCTGGAGAACCGCAAGACCGTCACCGCGACGCCGTTTGGCGGCCAAGCCGAATTCGCCGATGAACAGGGCCGCGTCGAATGGGCGATTGCCTGGCCGGTCGATGACGATTCGATGTGCAGCTCCTACTGCAACACTGTGCCGACGCCGGAAGGCGGCACCCATGAAAGCGGCCTGCGCAGCGGGTTGATGCGCTCGATCAAGGCCTATGGCGAATTGACCGGCAACCGCAAGGTCGCCCAGGTGACGGCGGAAGACATCACCGGCGGCGCCATGATGCTGCTCTCGGTCTTCATCCGCGACCCGCAATTCCAGGGCCAGACCAAGGAAAAGCTGGCCTCGCCCGAAGCCACCCGGCTGGTCGAAAACAGCATCAAGGATCATTTCGATCACTGGCTGTCCGGCGATCCGGCGGGGGCCAAGACCATCCTGGACCGGGTCATC
>DATMUQ010000673.1:0-8017 GCA_035563795.1 Terriglobales bacterium
AGGAAAGGCCGAGCCACATCGGCATCGTTGCCTGGAAAAGGGCGAAACCGCCGATCAGCGCGGCAACGATCGGCGTATTGATGACGAGGACGTGGCGGAATCCGTATTTCTTGAGAAGACGCGGCAGGAAGAGGCGTGGCAGTAGGGAGCCGATCCCGACGACGAAGGTCCAGGAG
The DNA here is from genome assembly GCA_035563795.1 of Terriglobales bacterium. Taxonomy (GTDB): domain Bacteria; phylum Pseudomonadota; class Alphaproteobacteria; order Dongiales; family Dongiaceae; genus Dongia_B. The sequence goes on from DATMUQ010000673.1 coordinate 177, forward strand.
CCGGATTGCACAGCCGTCATGCCGAAGCCGACCTGGAACATCATGGGGAGGAGCAGCGTGACCGCAGTCATGCCGATCGTATCCAGCCCGCCGCCGGTCAGGAGCGAGATCCGGATGGTGCGGATATGGAGAAGCCGCAGGTCGAGGAGTGGATTGCGCGCCTGATATAGGTAGAGGATAGCTGCGCCGAGAACGAGCACCGAGAGCACCAGCATCTCCAGCGCCATCCAGGCGGAATGATTGCGGTCGCCGATCGAATCCATGCCGAAAACCAGCAATGTCATGCCGGCACTGACCAGCATGAAGCCGAAGAGATCCAGTTTCGGCGCCGGGCCGTTCTCTTTGCTCGGGAAATAGGTCACGGCAAGCGCTGCTGCGCCGAGCGCCAGCGGCACATTGATGAAGAAGATCCAGTGCCAGGACAAATAGGTCGTGAGCGCGCCGCCGACGAGAGGCCCGACCAGGGGCCCCACTTGCGCGGCCAGCGACATGTAGAGGTTGATCTTCAGAATTCTGGAGCGGGGAAACGTGCGCAAGATGGCGACCTGTCCGACCGTTCCCATGAGCGCCCCACCGAATCCTTGCAAGGCGCGGGCGAGGACCAGCGTCCAGAGATTTGTGGCGAGGCCGCAGGCGATGGAGGCGGCGGCAAAGGACATCAAGGCACCGGTATAGCAGGCGCGGGTACCGAGGCGATTGGTAAGCCAGCCACCGAGAGGCATTGATACGATCAAGGTCAGGACATAGATGGTCATCACCAAGCCAAGCTGGCTTGGTGCACGTCCGAGCGTCAGGCCGATCCCGGGTAGTGCCGTGACGACGATATTCTGGTCGAGATTGACCATGAAATTCCCGCAGGCAACGGTGAAAGGCAGAAAAAACAGGGCGCTTGCGGAAAGCCGCAGGGGCGAGGCGGTGACTTGAAGCTCTTCAGTAGTCATCTTTCGTGTCGGTCTAGGTCGTCACAGGGGCTTGGTCAGGGAAGGGATCGCCGGCATGAAAGGGATCGGGGGGAAGGCGGTAGAGAGGGCATCAGGTGAGGCATTGTCTGTGGTCTGCAGGCGCAAGAATGACCGGCCTGCGCGATCGCAGATGGGGAAAATCATCTGCATGCGCGGATATGGCTGTCAGGAAGCCTGCTCCGGCAAAGGGGCCGGTTGCCAGGATAAGTTGTCGGTAAGTCATCGTCCTCCCCAGGTCGAACCCTACCAAAATACAGCATCAAGGATACAAAGATAAATCAAGAGAGAAGAGCCGGGGTGGCCCAGATCATCGGGGATTGGGCCCGAAAAAAAGCGCTGGATGCGACAAGGCTTGACCCTGTGCCGGCACTATGACGCTGGGACCGCAAAAGCCGGCATCGCGACAGATCCTCAACTATGGATGTCAGACACCGAAGACCACGGCGCCTCCGGTCAAGCCGGCCCCCGCGGCTGTCAGGAGCAACCGCTCTCCCGGCATGAAGGGCCGGTCCTGGTTGGCAAGGGAGAGCGTCAAGGGAATCGTGGCGGCCGAGGAGTTACCAAATTCTTCGATCGACCGGAGGGTCCGGCCTGGCTCGATGCCGAGCTTTTCACCGACTGCATCGAAGATACGGGCATTGGCCTGATGTGGAATGAAACGGGCGATATCGGCGGATGTCAGGCCTGCCTGCGTCATCGCCGCCTGCGCACATTGCGTCATGATTCGCACGGCTTGGGTAAACATCTCCTGCCCGTCCCGCATGGTCATGAGCAGGTCCTTCGGATCAGTGCCCGGCGCAAATGGCGAGCAGCTGCCGCCAGCCGGAATGGAGATCAGATCGTACCGACTTCCATCGGCAATCAGATCGGCGCCAAGGATTCCCGTGTCCGCCGCGGGGCAGGGCACCAGCACGACCGCGCCCGCCGCATCAGCGAAAAGCACCGTACTGGCCCGTTCTGCCCAGTTGATGCGCCGGCTCAGAATATTGGCCGCGACCACGAGGGCGGGCCGATTGTGGATCCGCACGAAGCCATCGGCGAGGGTAAGGGCATAGAGAAAGCCGGAACAGGCCCCCGCCAGATCGACGGCGCCGGAACTAGCGAGCCCGAGCCGATGCGCCAAGAGCGGCGCTGACGGTGGCAACAGGTGATCCGGGGTCGAGGTCGCAAGCAGGGTCAGTCCAATCTCGGCACCGGAGATGTCTGCATCTTCAAGGGCTGCTGCACCGGCCTTCACGGCAAGATCGGTCAGCTTCTGCTCCGGTACCGCCCAGCGTCTTTCCCGGATGCCTGTGCGTCGTTCGATCCAGCCTTCATCGAGGCCAAGCCGCGTCTCGATCTGTGAATTCGGAATACGGATTTCCGGCACGTCATGACCGAAGCCGGCAAGGCGGCTTGAACGATGCGCCATCATGCCTTGGCGGTTGCGATCAGATCGGCGGCTTCATCGATGGCGGCATAGGCCTTGTCGAGTTCAGTATCGACCACGCAATAGGGTGGCATCAGATAGATCACGTTGCCGAGCGGACGGATGAGCAGGTCACGTGCCCGAAAGAAAGACCGGAGCCTCGGCCCCGCTGCCGCGAGATATCCGGATTCCGGCACATCGAGATCAAGCGCCGTAATGGTGCCGGCCTGTCGCACATTGGTGAAACGCGGATCGGCCTTGAACTGCCGTATCTTGTCGCGCTGCATGTCTTCCAGCGCCTTGACGCGGGCAAGGACCGGCTCGCTCTGCCAGATCGCCAGATTCGCCACGGCGGCGGCACAGGCAATTGGGTTCGCGGTATAGGAGCTTGAATGGAAGAACATGCGGCCGCGATCGGTGGAGAAATGCGCCGCAAAGATCTCGGCGCTGCACAGTGTCGTCGCTAGCGGCACAGCACCCCCCGTCAACCCTTTAGACAGACATAAGATATCAGGTGTGATGGCGGCCTGCTCGCAGGCAAAAAGGGTTCCGGTGCGACCCCAGCCGGTCATGACCTCGTCGGCGATCATCAGGCAGTCATATGTTTCGGCAATGCGCTTCAGCTCAGCCAGGACAGACGGCGCATAGAGGCGCATGCCACCGGCACCCAGCACCAGGGGCTCGATGAGCAATGCCGCAACCTCGCCGCCACGGCAGAACCTTTCGAAGGCATCGAGCGTGTCCTGTTCACGTCCTCGCTCCGGAAAAGGAAGTCGGTCGACGGCGAAGAGCAGCGGATCATAGGGAGCGTTGAAGACACCGCGCTCACCGGTCGACATGGTGCCGATCGTGTCGCCATGATAGCTATGCTCCATGACGACAATGCGCGGTCGGGATTTCTGCCGGTGATGAAAAAAACTGAGCGCCATCTTCACACCGACCTCGACCGAGGTCGAGCCGCTATCGGAATAGAAGACATGCGACAGGCCCTCAGGCGCCAGGGCGATCAATCCTTTCGCCAGTACCTCAGCCGGCTCATGGGTATATTCGGCAAAGATGATCTGATCGAAATTGGCGGTGGCCTTTCGGATCGCGGCCATGATCGCCGGGTGGCGGTGGCCATGGGTGATGACCCACCAAGAAGAGATGGCATCGAGAATGGCGCGGCCATGCTCATCATGGAGGTAAGCGCCTTCGGTGCGCAGGATCCGGGTCGTGACCGGTTCGACGGCATGCTGGGTGAAAGGATGCCAGACCGGCGATGATGGTGAGGCCTGGATCATGCGGGCATCTGCTGGAGACAGGAAAGGTCGAACTGTGCTTGAAAAGACTGGCGCAACGCATCGGGCGTCAGTGGGTCGAGCTTCGGTAGTCTCCCGAGGCATCGGACATTGCCAAGTTCGACGACAATCTCTTCGGTGTCCAGCTGGGCTTCGCCAATGAAGGCAACGCCGATGAGCGGAATGTGGCGCCGCCGCAAAGCCTCCAAAGAGAGGAGCGTGTGATTGATGGTCCCCAGGGCCGTTCGCGCACAGAGGATGACCGGCAATTGCCATCTGGCGAAGACATCGGCGAAAGTCTCGCGTCGGGTCAGCGGCACCAGGAGACCGCCGGCCCCCTCGATGACGAGTGGTAGATCGGTCGCGGGTGGAGACAGTGCCTCCGGCAAGATCGTCACCTCATCGATGGCGGCTGATAGATGCGGTGACGCAGGCGTCCTCAGACGCCAGGATTCCGGCAGGATGCGGTCGGCAGGAATTCGGCCGAGGCGCTGCACCGTCTCACTGTCGGTCTCTTCGTCGAGGCCGGATTGGACCGGCTTCCAATAACAGGCGCTGAGAGCATCGGCCAGGGCAGCGGAAAAGACTGTCTTGCCAATGCCTGTATCGGTACCGGTGACGACGATCTGGCGGATCATGGCATTTCCTTCCGCATGACCCCGGACAAACAGTCGATCATGTCGGCGATCTCCGTGATGTTCACGTTCAAGGTGATGGAGAGGCGCAAGCGTGCCGTACCGCGCGGCACGGTCGGAGGCCTGATTGCCCGGATGTCGAAGCCGTGGCGTTGCATGTGCGCGGCGATGCGGAGTGTCCGACCGGCATCACCGATCACTACCGGCAGGATCTGTGAGCCGCTGCAGGCGATTCCCGGACACTGCGTAAGGCGGTCATTGGCAAAGTGGATTAGCTCCCGGAGCTGCGTCGGGCGCTCCGGCTCCGTCGTCAGTATCCTGAGTGCGTCGCGGACAGTGGCGGCCGCGAGCGGAGAGGGGGCTGTTGCATAGATGAAGGGCTTGGCGCGGTTGATCAGGATATCGCAAAGCACGTCATTGGCGCCGACAAGCGCGCCTGAGCAGCCCAATGCCTTGCCGCAGGTATGCACCGTGACAACATTGGCGCGGCCCTCCAGGGCGGCGGCGAGGCCCCGACCGTCCGGCCCATGGACGCCGGTCGCATGGGCCTCGTCGATGATGAGGAAGCCGCCATGGTGATCAGCCAGCGCGGCGAGCGCCGGCAGCGGTGCCCGGTCGCCATCCATGGAATAGAGGCTTTCGACAGCAATCCAAACCTGGCCTTTGCCACCTGACTGTCGCCATTGTGTGATAGCCGTGTCGAAACCATCCGGATCGTTATGCGCGACAGGTAGCGCTGTCGCCTTGCTGGCAGTGATACCTGCGAGCGTGCTGGCATGCACCAGCGCATCGTGGACAACGACATCGCCGCGCTGTGGCAGGGTTGCGAGAACAGCGAGATTGGCAAGATACCCGCTGCCGAAATAGAGCATGCGGTCGGCTTTGAAAAAGGCCCCTGCTTCCAATTCCAGCGCCTCATGTTCCGGATGATTGCCGCGCAGCAGGCGCGACCCGCCGGCGCCAATGGGAACGCCGTTCTCCAGGGCACGGATCGCGCCGCGCCGCAAGCGGTCCGATCCGGCAAGCCCGAGATAATCGTTGGAGCTGAAATCGATGCCACAAGCTACGGACAAAGTGCGGCGCTGGTCCTTCTCCGCCAATCGGTGCAACAACATCTCATGAGGCGCCAGATCGGCGGGCATCATGCTTCGGGCACGAAAGCCGTTGCCGTGATACCGAGGCGGCGCAGCAGGCTGGTGTCGCGATCGTCCCCGGGATTGGCTGCGGTCAGCAGGGTGTCGCCGACGAATATGGAATTGGCACCGGCAAAAAAGCAAAGGGCCTGCATCTCATCGGACATGGCGGTGCGCCCCGCCGATAGGCGTATATGCGATTGCGGCATCATAATGCGGGCCAAGGCGAGAATCCGGATGAAGGCAATCGGATCGACCGGTATCGCATCCGCCAGTTTGGTTCCCGGAATCGGAATGAGCATATTAATCGGCACGCTTTCCGGTGGCGGGGTGAGATTGGCCAGGGTCACCAGCATATCGATGCGATCCTCGACATTTTCGCCCATGCCGAGGATACCGCCGGAGCAGACCTTGATGCCGGCCTGGCGCACGGTCTCAAGCGTGTCCAAACGGTTGGCAAAGTGCCGCGTGGTGATGATCTCGGCGTAGAAGCGCTCGGATGTGTCGATGTTGTGGTTGTAGTAGTCGAGGCCGGCCTCAGCGAGTGACGCCGCCTGGGACTGCGTCAGCATGCCGAGGGTCATGCAGGTTTCGAGACCGAGCCCCTTCACCGCCTCGACCATGGCAATGACGGCATCCATGTCACGCTCTTTCGGATTCCGCCAGGCAGCACCCATGCAATAGCGCGTGGCGCCTGCCTGCTTGGCCTTACGTGCTTCCGCAACGACAGTCTCCAGTTCCATGAGCTTCGAGGCCTTGAGGCCAGTCGGGGCATGGGCCGATTGACTGCAATAGCCGCAATCTTCCGGACAACCGCCGGTCTTGATGCTGAGCAGTTTGCTGAGCTGGATCTGATTGGGGGCGAAATGTGCGCGATGGATGGTGTGTGCCTGAAACAGGAGGTCATTGAAGGGCGCATCGTGCAGTGCCCTTGCCTCCATAGATGTCCAGGCGGCACGGCCGGACCCTGGTTTCGATGTCGCATCCGTCTTGTTCAGAGCCTCCGCCATCTTGTCCTCACAGCCTCGCTCTTGTGAAATCATAGATAATCGATTACTGAAATCTACGATCGCGGGACCATACAGAGGTGGCGGCGACATGCACGGATTTTTATCATAGATAATCTATGGAAGTGTGATGGCGGAAACCACAGCTGAGCGCATCGCGCGCGTTCTTGCCGAGCGTATCGTCACCGGTGATCTGGCGCCGGGAATTCCATTGCGCCAGGACCGGGTCGCTGAGGAATTCGACGCCAGCCACGTACCGGCGCGCGAAGCTTTTCAGCTCCTGCGCTCGCAAGGCCTGGCAATCAGCGAGCCACGCCGTGGCATGCGGGTGGCGCCGCTCGATCCAGTCTCGACACAGGAGGTGATCGAGATCCGCGTCGCGCTTGAGACCCTCGCGCTGACCTATGCAGCGCCACGGTTGAATGCTGCCTGCTTTGAGCGGATCGAGCGCGCGCTTGTCGCAGGCGATCAGGCGCAGACGATGGTCGAATGGGAGCTGGCGAACCGCACATTCCACCGTGAACTCGTGGCGCCGTGTAAAATGCCGCGGCTGCTGGCGATGCTCGATGATCTTCAGCTGGCAAATTCGCGGATCATCTTCTCCGCGACGCGCTCGGCCGGATGGCAGCCAGGTTCAAGTCATGCACATCGCCAGATCGTCAACGCGCTGAAGAGCCGCGATTTCGCCAAGGCGACGTCACTGCTGCAGCAACATATCCGCGGGCTTGAGCGCGCGACGACGTTGGCGGCAAAGAGATAACGCACGTTCCTGAGGCGCCACCACCGGCGGCAGATGCGTGATGGCGCTATCACCCTTACATTGATGGCCTGTCAGCGATAACAGCTCACGTACTGCAAGCGCATTGTTAGGTATCGACCCTGCATGAGTCGCCTTCTTCGATGCCGATGAGGCTTGGTCGATGGTAATGCAATGCTGTCGATGAATCGCCAAATGTTGCCGCTTTCGCCGCCGAACTTAGCGTTGTCTTATGCGGATGATGGTTGCACCTGAGCAGCTATCTTGTGCACTCGTTCAGCAAGAGACGAGAGGCATCGACGCGGCTTGCAAAGCAGGCGCGATGTCACTAAGAGCGCTGTTCTGGTTTCGGCCAGTTTCGATATTGTCGCTGATCAGGATGATGCCGATCATGTTCGATACCGTTGTCTTGCCTTCTCCTGCGGCCATGACCGAGCGGCAACTACCGTCATCGATGGATCTGGTTGCAGAAATCGATCATCTTCGACGCGAGATGAACGCCGTCATCCTGGCGCATTATTATCAGGACGGCGAAATTCAGGACCTCGCGGATTTCGTCGGCGATTCTCTCGATCTCTCTCGCAGGGCCGCGGCGACCGAGGCGGAGGTCATCGTCTTCTGCGGCGTGCGTTTCATGGGCGAGGTCGCCAAGATCCTTT
>DATMUQ010000674.1:0-4136 GCA_035563795.1 Terriglobales bacterium
TCCGGCCGCGCCAAGCCGGCCCGCCCCTATGCGCTGAAAGCCTGGCGCTGGCCGCTGGTCGTCATGATGCTGCTGATCGCCCTTTTCGCTCTCGCTTTGCCATTGGCCGCCATCGCCTTCCGCGCCGTCAGCCGCTCGCTCGATGCCGGTCTGGCCTGGGACAATCTCACCACAATCAATCTCGTCTCTGCCGTGACCTGGGACAGCGAGATCAATGGCGCCCTGCTGCGCAGCCTCATCTTCGCTGGCTTGACCGCGCTCATCACCTGCGGCTTTGCGCTGTTGCTGTCGATCCGGCTCGACCGCGCATCCAAGGTGATGCGGCCGGTGGTGCTCGGCCTCTCGCTCGGCGCCGTCGCCATTCCGGGGATCGTGCTCGGCTTCGGCTATATCCTGGTCTGGAACCGCCTGCCGGTGTTCCGGGACTGGCCCTTCCCCCATTACGGCGCCGCCTCGCTGCTGGTGCTGGGCTATGTCGCCGCCGCCTTTCCCTATTGCCTCGTCATCATCGTCAATGCGGTCGGGCAGCTCGCCCCCAATCTCGGCGATGCCGCGCGGCTGTTTGGTGTCGGCGCCAGCCGGCGGCTCATGCGCATCACCCTGCCGCTGGTCTGGCTCAGCATCGTCACGGCTTTCCTGATGACTTTCATCCGCACCGTCTTCGAACTGCCGATGTCGCAGATGCTGATCCCGCTGGCGGGCCCACCGGCGCCGCCCGTCATCCTGAAATTCTTCAGCCATGACCAGGACGGTCCGGCCGCGGCCTTGTCGCTGGCGGCCATGATCGCGGCCGGTGGCGTCGCCGCCCTGATCTGGCTCGCCGCCCGGCGCCTCGGTGTCCGATTGGGCGCAACCCGGCCCCGTCAGAAGGCAGCAAGCGACATGATGCAAACAGGTGGCGCATGAAAACAGCAATCCTCGCCCGGCAGATGGACAGCGTGGTGATCGCGGCTTCCACCAGCCACGCCTTAGCTTGCAGCGGCCTCACCAAGACGCTCGGCGGTCGCCACGTGCTGCAGGCTCTCGATCTCACCGTCGCCCCGGCCGAGATCGTCTCGCTGATCGGCGCCAGCGGTTCCGGCAAGACCACGTTGTTGCGCCTGATTGCCGGATTGGAAATGCCCGATAGCGGCAGCATCACGCTGGATGGCCAAGTGGTCTGGAGTCGCGAGCGGCAGGTACCGCCGGAGCGCCGACGCATCGGCATGGTGTTCCAGGATTATGCGCTGTGGCCGCATATGACGGTGGCCGGGAATCTCGCCTTCGGCCTGCAGTCGCAGAACTTGGCGGCAACCGAGATCAAGCGACGGGTGGATCACGCTTTGAAAGTCACCCGCCTCGCCGCCTTGCGCGAGCGTCATCCGAGCGAGCTCTCTGGCGGCCAGCAGCAGCGCGTTGCCATCGCCCGCTGCCTCGCCGCACGGCCCGCGCTGATGCTGTTCGACGAGCCGCTCAGCAATCTCGATGCGGCATTGCGCGAGGATATGCGGGTGGAGATGATGGAGCTCGTGCGGCAGGAAGGCATCACCGTTCTCTATGTGACGCACGATCAGGCCGAAGCCATGGCCGTCTCCGACCGTATCGCCGTGATGCGGAGCGGTGTCATCGCGCAGTTCGATACGCCGCAGCGCATCTATGACGCTCCGGCCGATACCTTCGTCGCCAGTTTTATCGGCGGCTTTTCGCTGCTGCCGGGCGCAGCCACCGGCGGCTATTTCACCGTCGACAAGTATAGCGGCAGCCCCTTGCGCACGCCGGCGGCCACCAGCGGCAGCGGGACATTGGTCCTGCGCCCGGAAGATGCCCGCCCCGCCGATCGCCATCCCGCCAATCGCCTGAGCGGTGTCGTCGCCTCGCGCGCCTTCCAGGGCCGCTGCTGGCGCCTGGTGGTGACGATCGGTCAGCACCGCGTCAGGATTGACTGGGCAGAAGGTGTGGCGCCAGGATCGGTGGTTGACTTCTCGCTGCCGCCGGAACGCTGCACCGTGCTGCCGGGATAGAGCGCGATTGCGCTAAAAGAAGACCGATTGAAAAGACCAAGCAAGGCCGAGCATACGCATGAATCTGACAACCATCACATCCACTGTCACCGCCGCCTTCCTCGGCTCCTTCGTCGAGGTGGTCGAGGCTTTCACCATCGTTCTCGCCGTCGGCCTCTCGCGCAGTTGGCGCCCGGCCTTCATCGGCACCGGCATCGCCTTCCTGGTGCTGGCGGCCCTGGTGCTGGTTTTCGGCCCCCTGCTCTCGCTGGTGCCGCTGCATCTGCTGCAATTCGTTGTCGGCGTGCTGCTGATTCTCTTCGGCCTGCGCTGGCTGCGCAAGGCGATCCTGCGCGCTGCCGGCTTCATCGCCTTGCATGACGAGGCCAAGGCCTTCGACAAGGAGACGGAGTCCTTGCGCAAGCAGGCCGCCGATCGCCGTGCCGATTATCTCGCCGGGCTGGCCGCTTTCAAGGCAGTGCTGCTGGAAGGTGTGGAGGTGGTCTTCATCGTCATCGCCGTCGGTGCCGGCCATGGCATGACGCTCTATGCCAGCTTCGGTGCGCTGGCCGCCTTCATCGTCGTGCTGGCGATCGGCCTTGCGGTGCATAAACCGCTGGCCCAGGTGCCGGAGAACAGCTTGAAATTCGTCGTCGGCCTGATGCTGACCAGCTTCGGCGTGTTCTGGATCGGCGAAGGACTCGGCGCCGAATGGCCGGGTGCCGATCTCGCTTTGCTCGCCATCGGCGCCATATTGGCGCTGTCGGCTTTCGTCTTTACCCGTTGGATGCGCGGCCTCGCCGTATCGGCGTCGCAAGGGAGTGCCCACTGATCATGTTGCGTTCGATCGTAAGCGAATTCATCAGCCTTTTCGTCGATGACGGCGCGCTGGCACTGCTCGCCGCCATTCTGATCGCTGTCGTCACCGGTGCGGTGAAGCTGCTGGACCTGCCGCCCTTTTACGGTGCCATGCTGGTGCTGGTCGGCAGTATTGCCATCCTCGCCGATAGCCTGCGCCGCGCCGCACGGCGCTGAGGCGCTTCAGCTGGCCGATGCTTCAGCTGGCTTTCGGCGTCTTCGCCTTGCGGGAAGACAGAAGCTTGGGAGTCTTCTCGCTCTTGAGCCGCTTCTCTTCCGCTTCGCGGGCCAGGCGCAAAGCGCGCAGACGCTGGGTGTTCTCCAGCATCTTCGCCTTCTCGTCCTCGTATTCCTGCATGGCGACGGCGGCATCAGCGGCGCGTTCTTCGCGTAACCGGAGCGCTTCCGCCTTCTTCTCGGCGTCAGACTGTTGAGTTTCAGGTTCCGGGCTGGATTGCGGGATCGTGGACTGCTGAAAAACCTCGGTCGTATTCGGCATTATATCTCCCTGAAGCCGCGACCGCCTGACACGTCTTTGTCACGTGCCAAAGCGATCAACGACAAAAGAAAAACCCCGCAGCTGGCATCCCAGTTGCGGGGTCTGCATTGCGCGTCGCGCCAGTACATCCGTGGTCACGGCGCGCGCCATCCGCCTTTCGGCAAGGACGTCTTGCAGAGTGCGGGCAACGCTAGAAACGTCGCCAATATCCTACTGGGATTTAGATGTGGTGACCGATGGCTCGTTCTGCAAGGGCTATGCGGAAAATAATCTCCGACGCAACGATCGATCATGTTGTCGGACGATTGAGATCGATAATTGCTTCGAACCCGTCTTTCATGCCGGTGGCGGGCGATTGCAGCCGAAGGTTGTAGCCGGCCTGCTGCAAGATCGTCTCGACAATGGCAAGGCCCAGTCCCGAGCCGGCAGCCGAGGTCGGCCCACGCTTGAAGCGGGTGGTCAGCTCGGCCAAGGTCGCGCCCGGAATGACAGCGCCGCCATTGCTGACATGCAGGCAGCGATCGGCGCCGAGCGATACCCGGACCGGCACCGACGGCGTGCCATGGAGAAAGGCATTGTCGAGCAGGTTTCGCACCACGATGGCGAAGGCATCGATATCGATCGCGGCAATCAGCTCGGTCGCATCGCCGAGATCGACGACTAGCCGTGACTTGATCTCCGGCTTTGCCAGATAGTCAGTGAGAACGAGATCGAGCACGGGCAGCAGGTCGGCAGGCTCGCTGTCCAACGACATGCCGCTTTCGGCGCGCGACAGCTGTAGCAGCTTCTCGGCGAGGTCG
>DATMUQ010000675.1:0-2957 GCA_035563795.1 Terriglobales bacterium
CAGCAGGCCTGCCAGCGGACCGGGGAATCCGGCGACTGAATCTGCAACGACGGGCAAACGTAACGCCGTGAAGCGGTCCGCATCGCCGTTGGCGTTCAGCACCAGCCCAGCCAGTTGTGGTTGCAGTCGGTCGATGACATGACTGAGCAGCGATACACCACCCAGCTGCCGCAAGCCCTTGTCACCGCCACCGAACCGGCGCGCCAGGCCACCCGCCATGATGACACCCCAGACAGGGCCTAACTCTTTGATATCCAATCCAATCCCTCACACGGGCAAGGGTTAAAATAATCCGCCATGATGTCGTTTTGAGGCAGAAATCGCGTCTCAGACCGCCTATATTACAGCCATGATCGATCCTTTTGGCCGCTTTATCTCTTATCTCCGGGTTTCGGTGACGAACCGCTGCGACTTCCGCTGCGTCTATTGCATGGCGGAAGACATGAGCTTCCTGCCGAAGGCCGAAGTCCTGAGCCTGGAAGAGCTCGACCGCCTGTGCTCGGCTTTCGTTGGGCTAGGCGTGCGCAAGCTGCGCCTGACGGGCGGCGAACCGCTGGTGCGCAAGAACATCATGGAGCTGATCCGCAATCTGTCGCGGCATCTGCGCTCCGGCGCGCTCGAAGAGCTCACGCTCACCACCAATGGCAGCCAGCTCGCCAAATATGCCGACGAGCTCGCGCGCTGCGGCGTCAAGCGCCTCAACGTGTCGATCGATACGCTCGATCCCGAGAAATTCGCCGCCATCACCCGCTGGGGCAAGCTGCAGCAGGTGCTGGATGGCTTGCAGGCCGCCAAGGAAGCGGGCCTCAAGGTCAAGATCAACACCGTCGCCCTCAAGGGCGTCAACGACACCGAAGTCTTCGACCTGGTCGAATGGGCGCATCGCGAAGGCCATGACCTCACTTTCATCGAAGTCATGCCGATGGGCGATATCGGCGGCGAGAACCGGCTCGACCAGTTCTTCCCGATCTCCCTCCTGCGCGCGCAACTGCAGCAGCGCTGGACGCTGACGGAAACAAACGAGCGTACCGGCGGGCCGGCGCGTTATGTGCGTCTCGCCGAGACCGGCCAGCGGGTCGGCTTCATCACGCCCCTCACCCATAATTTCTGCGAAAGCTGCAATCGCGTGCGTGTCACTTGCACCGGCACCCTCTTCATGTGCCTCGGCCAGGACGATGCCGCCGATCTGCGGGCACCCTTGCGCCAGAGCGAAAGCGACGAGCCGCTGATCGCCGCCATCCAGGAAGCGATCACCCGCAAGCCGAAGGGCCATGACTTCATCATCGACCGGCGCCACCAGGGCCCGGCCGTTTCCCGCCATATGAGTGTCACGGGAGGGTGACGACGTCCAGCCGATAGAGGGTCCTCGCGACCATCCCCCCTGATGCGGCACCCGCTGCAGACTTCGCCGCCCGACGCTACCCCCGCCAAGCACGAGAAAGACAGGAGCGCCGATGATCCGCCACATCGTCATGTGGAGACTGAAAGATGCCCCAAACAAGGCGGCCAATGCCGTCCGCATCAAACAGTTGCTGGAAGGCCTGCGCGACCGTATTCCCGGATTGCTGAAAATCGAGATCGGCATCGATTTCAGTGCCAGCGAGGCCTCGTCGGATGTCGTTCTGCTCTCCGAATTCACCGATGCCGCAGCGTTGGAAACCTATCAGCGTCATCCACTGCATGCGCAGATGAAGCCGGAAATCGCCGGCATGACGGCAGAACGGCGCGTCGTCGATCACGATATCGATACGGTCTGAACCCTAGCGCACGGTAAGCAGCGCAAGAAGCGGAGCGTTTGCGGCAGTCACGCAGCCTATTTTCTTATGACGGTCAACAGGACCGGGATAGGAGAGATAGATGATAGCGCCCATGGCCAATCCGAGTGCCAAGACGGAACACGTCGGCATCGCCCGAGCCGGCACAGAGGGCATTGCCGCCCTATCCGCCGTCGAAGCGGCAGCTCTTGAAACGGAAATCGCCGCACAGGGCTTTGCCCGATTGCCACAGCTTCTGCCAGGTGAAACCTGCCACGAGCTGATCGCGCTCTATGCGTCGACAGATAATTTCCGCAGCCGCGTCGTCATGGCGCGGCATGGTTATGGAAGCGGCGAATACAAGTATTTCAGCTATCCCCTGCCCGGCATCGTGGCGGATTTGCGCGAGCAGCTCTATCCCGTCCTGGCCATCATCGCCAATCGCTGGCAGCAGCAGCTCAACAGTGATCTGCTTTACCCGAGCACGCATGGCGCCTATCTCGAAAGCTGCCATGCCGCCGGGCAGACCCGTCCGACACCGCTGCTGCTGCGCTACGAGGCCGGCGACTTCAACTGCCTGCACCAGGATATCTATGGCGAGCATGTCTTTCCGCTGCAGGTCGCCATCCTGCTGTCCCAGCCGGGCGCGGATTTCGCCGGTGGCGAGTTCATCCTCACCGAGCAGCGCCCACGCCGGCAATCCCGTGCCAGCGTGGTGCCGCTCAGCCAAGGCGACGCCGTGATTTTCCCGGTGCGCGAAAGGCCGATCGCCGGCAGCAAGGGATTTTACCGCGGGCAGATGCGCCATGGGGTCAGCCAGGTCCGCAGCGGCCTGCGTTATACGCTGGGCGTGATCTTTCACGATGCTGCCTGATAGACTGCGGCACATGACCGAGGATCTCTTCGCCGATTTACCGCCACCAGCGCCTGCCACGGAAACGATGGCGCCAGGTGCGGTCATCCTGCACCGCTTCGCCGCCAGAGACGCAGCCGCACTGATCGGCAGCATCGGCGATATCGAACAGCAAGCGCCGTTCCGGCAGATGGTCACGCCCGGCGGCTATCAGATGTCCGTGGCGATGACCAGTTGCGGCAGCTTCGGCTGGGTGACCGACCGGCAAGGCTATCGCTATGCCACCCATGATCCCGAGACCCATGTGCCATGGCCGGCAATGCCACCGATCTTCCAGCAGCTCGCCGCAG
>DATMUQ010000676.1:0-4514 GCA_035563795.1 Terriglobales bacterium
CCGCCAAAGCTATGGAAAGTGCCGTCTTTTGCGGTCCGGTGCCGCTTGAGACCATGGCGGTATTGCCATGTCCCGCCGCCGTTACATACCGCTGCGCCGTGCCCGTCTTTCCTGGGGTCTGACCCAGGCTCAGCTCGGCGCCTTCCTCGGGGTCTCCGAGAATGTCATCAGCAATTGCGAGCGTGGCGTGAGCGAACCCAGCCTCGCCATGGGTCTTGCCTGCCTGCTGGTCTTCGGTCAAAGCGCGGCCGAACTTTTCCCGGCCTGTTATGAATCCGTCCAGGATACGGTAGGACGGGCCGCCGCAAAGCTCGATGAAGAACTGCGCGGCCGCAGCGACCCGGCGTCTCTGAAGAAGCGCCGTCTCCTCGACGGCATCCGCGAGCGTTCGGTGCCTCTTGCCAAGCCATGAGCACCGCCGTCCTGACCAGCTACAAGGGCCTGGTGCTGGCGGTCCATCCCACCGCCAAAGGCTTTGGCTGGGTGGTGTTCGAAAGCCCGCTCTCTGCCGTCGATTGGGGGATCGCCAGTGCCAAGCAAGGCCGCAATGCCAGACTCCAGGCCCGTTTCGCACGCCTCCTAGAGCGCTACGAGCCTTCTGCGGTCGTCCTGGAAGCGTTTGAGCCCCCGAGCCTGCGGGCCGAGCGTATCCGCCATCTCTGCCGCAGCATGCTGCATCTGGCCGCCTGCAAAGGCGCCGACACTCCCGTCTATCCCCGCAGCGTGATCCGCACCGTCTTTGCAAGCGTCGGGGCTGTGACCCGCTTTGAAACCGCCCAAGTGATCGCCCGTCATATCGATGCCTTCAGCCACCGCCTGCCCGAAAAGCGCAAGCCCTGGCAAGGCGAAGACCCCCGCCAATCCCTCTTCGATGCCGCCGCCCTTGCCTTGACCTATTTCGCGGTCACGGGCCCGCGATGAACCCCTTCCGCGCATCCGGGGATACCGGAATGGTCCGGTGTCCCCGCCATGCACAGGAGGCAGGGATGCATGTTCTTTCCAGCCGCACGCCGGATGTCTTTACCGCCATCACCAACGCCATCATCGCCGCCCTCGAGCAGGGCGCCGGGACCTGCACCATGCCCTGGCATGGCGGTCTCGTCGCGCCGCCATTCCCGGTCAATGCGGCCACCGGCAAAGCCTATCGCGGCATCAATGTCATCGCCCTCTGGGTGGCCGCCATGGCCGAGCGGTATGTCTCGGGCCAATGGGCCAGCTACAGGCAATGGCAGGGTCTGGGCGCCCAAGTGCGCAAAGGCGAGCGTGGTGCCGTCATCGTCTTCTACAAATCCCTCGACCGGCCGGGGCTGGCCATCCCGGAGGAGCGCGACAGCGTAGAAGAGACCTCGTTCCGCTTTGTGGCCAAGGCGACGCATGTCTTCAACGCCGAGCAGGTGGAAGGCTGGCAGCCGCCCCTGCCCGAGGCCAAATCGCCGGTGGCGATCAACGAGGAGGTGGCAGCCTTCCTGGAGGCCGTAGGGGCCGAGGTCCGTCATGGCTTCCCGATGGCCCTCTACCGGCGTTCCGGCGACTATATCGAAATGCCGAGCCCCGGGCAGTTCATAGGCACGGCGACCAGCACGCCCACCGAGGCCTATCACGCCGTTCTGCTCCATGAGCTGACCCATTGGAGCGGGGCCGGCCACCGGCTCAACCGCGTCTTCGGCCAGCGCTTCGGAGACCAGAGCTATGCCTTCGAAGAGCTTGTCGCCGAGTTCGGGGCGGCTTTCCTCTGTTCGGCCTTCCGCCTCACCAACGAGCCCCGTCCCGATCATGCCGCCTATATCGCCTCCTGGCTCGCCATCCTGCGCAAGGACAGCAAGGCGGTCTTCACCGCTGCCAGCAAGGCCCAGGAGGCCGTCCAGTTCCTGATAACGCTCGCAACCGCCAAAACCACAGCCTGAACCTTCCAGCCCCGGCAAAGCCAGGGCTTTCTCTATCGCGATGCGCCAATCTGCCCGATCCGTAGGATTACGGGGGCCTTCATGAAGGAACGCTGATCTCCAGCATTTCCAGGAATGAGCCTCTTCTCCGCCGCGCACGAGCCCGTTTGGCTGCATGCAAAATCAATCTATAGTTGCCGCTCGACCGTACGATCAGCAGATTGCCATGGGGGGCATATGGGGACTGCAAAACACACGGGAACGGCAAAATATGTCGAGGCCCTGGATTTCATCGACCACATCCGGGAAATCGAATCCATCGAATTGCTGGTTCACGAATTCCAAGCGCTGATCTTGCGCTATGGCTTCACGTCCTATTGTGTCGGCAACGCCACTGCCCCCAAGCTGGATATCGAGGATCGGGTCTGGTGCGCCACCTGGCCCAAAGGTTGGACCTCGGTCTGGGTGCAGCAGAACTTCGCCGCCGTCGATCCGGTGGTCTATCAGCTTCTCGCCTCCCGCCTGCCGTTCCGCTGGCAGGATATCCGCGACAGCAATGGGCCGCGCGGCGCCGAAGTGATGGATGTGGCGGGCGAGTTCCAGCTGTGTGATGGCATCGGTATTCCTATCCGGGCCCAGAACGGCAGCCGGATCGGGGTCACCATCGCGGGCGGTTCGTTCGCGCTGAGCGAGCGGGAACAGTCCTGCCTGCACTTGGCGGCAATCTACTTCCAGGCCCGGCTGGAAAAGCTGCGCAGCAAGCAGCCTATGGCAAAACGCGGCTCGCGCTGCGATCTGACGGTGCGCGAACTTGACTGCCTGGCCTGGATCGCAGCGGGCAAGACCGATTGGGAAATCGCCCAGATCCTGTCGATCAGCGAGCTTACCGTGAACTCCCACGTCAAAAATATCCTGCGCAAATTGAACGCCATGCACCGCGCCCAGGCGGTGGCGACGGCCATTGTCAACGGCATGATCGCCCCCTGAGCTTCGGCTGCACCGGAAGACTCATTCCCGTGCCTGTCGCATAGGCGCGGCGGTTCTGATTGTCTGCCAGTCTCGGAAGCCGTGCGCCGCCTCCAACAGGCGGCAGCGGCGCTGGGCGGGAGGCTTGGAAGCCTGTCAAACGGCGCAACATGCCCAAAGTGGTTAACAGGGCAATCCCTCTTTCCGGGGATGGCGCCTAACGCCTTCCATGACCAATGATTTTTGGACTTTATGGGGGCTGAAGCCATGCGCATGGATGTTGTGACCCGCGAAAATCGCGGCCTTTATCAGCAAAAGATCGAAGACATGCATCTGATGCGCCACCGCATGTTCGTCGAGCGCATGCACTGGGAGGGTATCCGAAAGCCGGACGGGCGGGAGATCGACGAGTTCGACAATGACGACGCCATCTATCTCCTCGTCATGGACGAAGACACCGTGTGCGGCTGCCACCGGATGATCCCGACAATGAAGCCGCATCTGCTCTCGGAAGTGTTCGCCGGCGAATGCGAGATCAGAGGGGTACTGCGGGGGCCTCGCGTCATCGAATGCGGCCGCACCTGCGTCGATGAAGAACGCCTGCCGCGCGACAAGCTCAGGATCGCGCGCCGGGTCCTGATGACGGGTCTTATGGAGTTCTGTTTCCGCATAGGCGCCACGCACTTCACCGGCATCAACCCCGTCGCCGTAATGAGCCATTATCTGCGGCTTGATTGGGATATCCGCCCGCTTGGCGCCCCGCGTACCATGGAAGACGGCCAGACCTATGTCGCCGTCTCTTATGCCGTCAGCGAGGAGGCCCTTGCCTCGGTACGCCGCACCTACCGTCTTCCGGGCGATCTCGTCGTCTATCACGGCGGCACAACGGCGCTGGCCGAGCTTCTCGATGTCGAACAAGCGCCAAACCGCATGCCCTTCAGGGCCGTTGCAGCCGAATGAGCACCGCCATGGGTCAACGCATCCCCAGAACCACAAGCCAGCGCGCCAGCACGGCGTCCCTCAATCGGGCGCCGTCCACATCGGAGTTTTCCGAATACGCCGCAGCCATCCTCGACGAATTGTCGAAATCGGCGACCAGTCACGGCCTGCCCGTGCTCGCCCATCTGACGGATTTGGCGGCGCTTGAAGCGCGCTTTCATGCGAAGGGGAAAGCCGAACAAAGCTGATCCTTTGATAAAGCAGGCTGCGGACGGCCCCGTCTTCTTCATCAGCGGGACCGTTTACCGCAGCCTGTGATTTTGGTTGGCACTAAAGACGAAAGGTGCTTGGTTTGCCCGATAAGATGATCGGGGACGACATTGTGGTCAAGAAAAGCGCAAATCAGGTCGATGCCCTCGTTGGCAAGAAGATCCGCGCGCGTCGCACGGCCGTCGACATGTCTCAAAGTGAGCTGGGCAAAGCCCTCGGGATCACGTTCCAGCAGGTTCAGAAATACGAGTCCGGTACCAACCGGGTCGGTGCCGGACGGTTGTACGACATCGCCAAGCTGCTTGGTGTCCCCGTCTCGTATTTTTACGAAGGTCTCTATCAGCATCCGGACGTGGAAGAGCCGGTCTCCGACGAAACCCTCATTGCACAAGCCTTGGAGAGAATCCGCCAGCGCTCGCAGCGCGAATTGGCCAAACGTCTCGTCATGGCGCTTCT
>DATMUQ010000677.1:0-8491 GCA_035563795.1 Terriglobales bacterium
GGAGATCGACGATCACCTTGAGCCCTGCCGTACGGCACCAGCCGATCACCCGGTCGAGCAGGCGATAGCCGGGCCCGTCGTAATAGCCGGGGTCGCCCGGTGCGCGGCTGGGATCGACGAAGAGCGCGTAATGCAGTGGCACGCGCACCGTGTTGAAGCCGGCCGCCTTCAGATAGCGGATATCGTCCTCGGTGACATAGTTCTCACGGAAGATGTCCCAGAATTCCTTGGCCTCGGCCGGGCCGATCAAGCGCTCGATCAGGACATTGATCTCCTTCGGCGCATGCATCCGGCGGAACTTGAACATATAGCCTTCCGGCACCAGCCAGTTGCCGAGATTGATGCCGCGGATGGCGAAGGGTGTTCCATCGGGGCCGACGAAATGGCGCCCTGCCGTGTGGACGAAGCCGGTCGCCTGGCTGGGGTCGGCCGCCGTGGCGGCTGCGGCGCTGGCAGCGGCGGAAACCGGCATCAAGCTCGCTTCTGTTGCGGGCGAGTTGGTGTCATCGGCCAAGGCATCGTTTAGCGAAGTTCCCGCAACAGCGCCGCTCAACAGGGCGGCCAAGGTGAGGGCAGCGATAGGTCGGGTCATTCTCGGTGCGGTCACGTCGCTCAAAAAGGGTCCGCCGGATCGTCACCGAGCGGCTAAACCGCCAATTTGCCTATTTCTCGTAGGCGGTGCAATCCGGGCCTTTGAAATTGTAGCTCTCAATAATGTCATCTGGGTTGAGATGAAAGGTCGTATTGCACCAGGTCGTTCGGGTTTCGTCAGGCTGCGGTATGTCGACCCAGACGTAATTATTGCCGTCAACCTTGACTTGTTCCGATTTGGTGCCGCCGCTCACCGTATAAGTGCGCTGGTTTCTATACTCATAGATCTTGTTGCCATCCGGCGAGGTGTGTTCGCCCGATGGTGCGCCCCATTTGGCGACGAGCTGCTCGCCGGTGCCCCCAATCCAGGTATCCAGGGTCTGGCGATAGCCTTTTTCCGATGGGTACCAATCCGCGCAACCGCCCAGGCTTCCGGTCACCACCGTCAACAGAACGGTGAGGATGGCCTGCCGGACAAGCTTTTTCTCGCGCCAAAGTGATATGCCCGCCGCCCTGATCGGTCGCATGATGTGTTTCCACTCCTGCCGCGCATGCATCTGCTGCATTCGATATATCTTCTACTTATAAGAGACAAATTTAACATTTTTACTCTCATAAGAAGCATAATATATTTCTCCTTATGGGAAAGTAAATTGTTCGTGTATCCACTTATGAGTGTGTCATCGGCCGACCGTCGTTTGCGGTCGGTAGCGATGCGATTGGCAGGGGATGGAATTTTTCGGGTGACATGACATCACGGCCGGCGATCCAGGGCGGGCCGCCGGCCGTGTTTTCGCGCGCATCGGGTACGGGTCCTGTGCCCGTCAGCCGCTCCCGGGAAACCGGAAGCGGCAGGAGGAGGTTGTCAGGCGCTCGTCACGCGTCGGTGCAGCAGCGCCGTCGGCGAGCTGCCGCGCCAGCAGCGCTGATAGAGCATGTAGAGGCCGGTGCCGATGCTGAGCAGATCGGCGATAAAGCCTGGCATCGAGCCGACGATGATGTCATGCACCAGCCAACAGGGCATGGCCATCAGCAGGAGGAGGCGCAGCGGGAGTTCGCGGCTCTGCATCCGTCCGAAGGTGGAGAAGGCAGTGGCCATGCCGGCGAAGACGGAGGGCAGGCCCTGCCAGGTCATCGCCACCATCACGGCCAGGCTCGCCATCAGCACGTAATAGATCCAGCGATAGCGCGGCTCCTCGGCGATACGGATGGCGACCAGTGTCTGCACCGCCATGAGACAGTTCATCGCCGCCGCCGTCCAGTCATGCAGCAGGCCGTAATGCATGACGAAAGCAAGGTTGTTCCCGATATAGACGGACAGCATCGCGCTGCGGGCATGGAAGAGGGGAAAGATGGCGAGGCAGAACATGCCAAACAAGCCGGCTACGCAGGCCAAGGGATTGGCTGCGACAGTCGCGAACATGAGTTCCATTTCAGGCTCTCTCCTAGCTGTGTCCCCTCAGCCGCAGCGGGGGATGGGGGATGGGCCGCGGCTGAGGGAGTCCCGGATGGGTGGTTCCGGTGAGGGCTAGGCTGGGGGCGCTTCGCTACGCCGTGGTTTCATCGGCATAGGAAGAGGTTACAGCAGTAACGCTGCAGCACGTTTCGGGTAGGTCTTCCTAGGTGCAGCGCACGCTTGTGATGTGCAGCACATCAGCGGCGGGTAAAGATTTTTGCCGCCACCATAGGGGGCCAGAGCGTTGTCTCAGTTTTATTCGTAAAGGCGTCACGGGGCTGTCACAGCGGGTCCTGCTTGACAGGGCTCGGGGCGGTCGTTAACCGGATCGCGGTACCACCTTTTGTCGCAACGCTCGCACGAAGTCGCCGCCGCAATGCCACTCCTGACAGCCTGTTATCTCGCTCTCGCCCTGGTGGCGCTCCTGCTGCTGACCGACCGCGTCCGGTTGCAGCCGTTTCTGGCCCTGGTGGTAGTGACGGCCGGTTTCGGCATCGTCATCCATATGTCGGTCAGCCAGATCGGCAACCTGTTCGGGGTCGGCTTTGCCAACAGCCTGCAGACGCTGGGCCTGGTCATCCTGGCGGCGCAAATGATGTTCGTGGTGGCCGAGCAGAGCGGCGCGGCCGACCGCCTCGCCGCCGCGGCCCCCCGCCGCCCGTTCCTGGCGCAATTGGTGACGCTGCTCGGCATGTTGGCGGGTGTCGCCTCGACCCCGGCCGCCGCCCTGGCGGCGCTGATGCCGCTGGTCCGCAGCTTCGGCCGTAACCGGGCGGATGGCGGCAACCGTCTGGCGGTCCTCCTCGGCCTGGCATTGTCTGCCGGCCATGGCCTGCTGTTCCCGGCGCCGGCTGTTGTCGCCGGCCTCGCCATCATCGGTGCCAGCACCGGCCGCACCTTGCTCCTGGGCCTGCCCCTGGCGATTGTCACCGCCTTGGTGGGGGCGGTGACGGCTTCCGCAATCATGTCGCGGCTGTCGTCAGCGCAGGCGATGCCGGCCCATCTCGGCGCCGCCCAGACCTGGCAGACATCGACCCGGCTGCGCGGTGGACCGGCCGCCAATCGGGTGGCGACGGCGCTGGTTGTTGCAGCCGTGCTGCTGGTTGTCCTGCTCGCCGTCCAGTCGCTGGCCGATATCCCCAGCGAGCCCTTCGGCGGCGGCCCGGCCCGCGAACGCCTGCTCGGCCTCGGCCGGCCGCTGGTGCTGATCATTCTCGGCCCCGGCCTCGTTCTCCTCGCCCTCAATCGCTGGTCGCGCGACGTCGTTTCGGCGGAAGGCTGGCTCGGCCGTGCCGTGATCCAGGCGGCGCCGAGCATCCTGCTGATCGGCGCTGCCGGTGGCTTCCAGCGCCTGCTGCAGGAAACCGGCATGGCCGAGCTGCTCGGCGAGAAGCTGCTGCCACTGCAGCTCGGCATCCTGCTGCCGTTGCTGGTCGCGGCGCTGATGAAGACCCTGCAAGGCTCGTCGCTGGTCGCTGCCATCACCGCCGCCGGCATGATCCAGCCATTGCTGGTGCCGCTCGGCCTCGACAGTGAGACCGGCCGCAGCCTGGCGGTGCTGGCGATCGGCATCGGCTCGATGACATTTGCCCATATCAACGACCCGTTCTTCTGGCTGATCGGCGAGAACGCACGGCTGCGCAACCATCAGACCTTGCTGGTGGTTGTTGCCAGCATGGTCGTGCAGGCCCTGGTAGCCCTCGTCCTGTTGCAGGTGATCGCCGTCGGCACCTCGCTGCTGGGCCAGGCCTGAGATGAGGGCTGGGCAGAGATGATGGAAAAGATGACCGGAACGAAGCTGATCAGGCGCCGCGATTTCCTCAAGGGAACTGCCGGCCTCGGTCTGGCAATGACGATGCAGGGAGGGGCGGCGATGGCCGATACGGCGGAGACAGCATCGGTGCTACAGCAGCCGCTACCGCATTTGCCGAAGGGCTTCCTCTGGGGTGCTTCCACCTCCGCCTATCAGATCGAGGGCGCCGTCGCCGAAGACGGAAGGCAGCCCAGCATCTGGGACAGCTTCGCGCATCAGCCGGGCCGCATTGCCAATGGCGATACCGGCGACGTCGCCTGCGATCATTATCACCTTTATGCCGGCGATATCGATCTGATGGCCGAGGCGCATTTCAACGCCTACCGCTTCTCAATTGCCTGGCCGCGCATCATCCCCACCGGCAAGGGTGCGGTGAATGCCAAGGGCCTCGATTTCTACGACCGCCTGGTCGACCGCTTGCTGGAAAAGCAGATCCAGCCCTGGGCCTGCCTGTTCCATTGGGATCTGCCGCAGGCTTTGCAGGACCAGGGTGGCTGGACCAACCGTGACATTGCCGGCTGGTTCAGCGATTACGCGCTTGCCACGGTGCAGCGCCTCGGCGACCGGGTGCAGCATTGGGCGATGCTGAATGAGCCCTCGGTGCATGCGATCTTCGGCCACGCGATCGGCAATCATGCGCCGGGCCTGACCGGCTGGGGCAATTACGTCGCTGCCCAGCATCACCAGAACCTGGCGCAGGGAACGGCGCTGGCGGCCTTGCGCGCGGCTTATCCTAAGTTGACGCTGGGCACCGTCTTCTCGCTGCAGCCGGTGCATCCGGCGACCGATCGCGACATCGACAAGGCGGCAGCCTTGCGCTTCGACGCGGTGTGGAACCGGGTCAATCTCGATCCCTTGTTCAAGGGCCGGTATCCGGAGGTCTTCGCCAAGGATTTCGCGCCGCTGATCAAGCCGGGCGATCTCGACGCCATTCACCAGAAGGTCGACTTCCTCGGCGTCAATTACTATGGCCGCGCCCATGTGGTCGACGATCCGAACAGTGTCTTGAGCGGTGCCACTTTCGGTCCGCTGCCGCAAGGCACGCCGGTCACCTCGATGGGCTGGCCGGTCGAGCCAGACGGTCTCGTCGAATTGATGGGCGAGCTCAAGAATACCTACGGCAATCCCCTGACCTATATCACCGAGAATGGCGCCGGCTATGACGATCCGGCCCCGGCCGAAGGTCTCGTCAATGACGAGCCGCGCGCCGCCTTCATTCTCGCCCATGCCAGGGCGATCGAGCAGGCCATCGCACAAGGTGCCAATCTGAAGGGCTATTTCGTCTGGTCACTGCTCGACAATTTCGAATGGGCCGAGGGCATGCGCCGCCGCTTCGGCATCGTCCATGTCGATTTCAAGACGCAGCAGCGTGTGCCGAAGCTTTCCTATCAGCTGATGGCCAAGCTCGCAGCGCAGCAGGCTTGAACTATATCGATGCAAGATCGGTACGTTGCAGATATTGGTGATTACGTGAAGCTCGGCCTTCTACGGGCTTTGGCTGAGGGTAGTCGGCTTGGCGTTGCGTGGTATCTCTTCCCAAACGAGAGCCATAACTCAGATGGGAAGCATATTACCTACCTTCGGTCTAGAGAGCTTTGGCGTTCGCATGACGACGAGTTATTCGACACGCTAAGCACTCTAGTAACGCAGAGAACTCGTTCAATCTCATCACTGGAGTCATCACGTGTTCTCTCGAATGCAATCTACGCGAATGAGCCGTTACAAAGCGATATAGTATCTTCCGCGGAACGAGCTCAGTGGCGCAAGGGTTGGTTTGACCGAGTGGTAACCAATTTGGCATCCTGCGATATTGTGTTTGCCGATCCGGATAACGGTCTCTGTCTCGATAGCCGATTTAGTGAGTGGCAGCGCAAAGACTGGAAACGACTTCCCCTTAGCGAAGCGTATAGCCTTGCTGAAAATCGGACGGCAATCTTTTACCATCACAATTCTAGATATACGGGCGGGCACTCTGCAGAGATCCGATATTGGCTGTCGCAGTTTAACTCAGAGACGTTAGCACTCTATTGGGGCGGGAAAGGCTCGATGAGCCCTCGAACATTTTTTGTCGTCAATCCCAGCGAAGAGATAAGCAAGAAACTTGCTGAGTTCTGCAAGGTTTGGAAGCAGGCTACAATTCTGAAGTGAGGCTTCGCTAACGGCTTAGGTCGCCGAGAAGCGATACTGCGTCACCTGGCGATAAGTCTCGCCCGGTCGCAGGACCGCGCTGCCGAATTCCGGGTGATTAGGGGTATCGGGGAAACGCTGCGGCTCCAGACAGAGCCCGGCATTGGCGCCGTAATGGCGGTCATCGAGACCGGGCACATTCACGGCGAGCTTGGCGCCGTCATAGAATTGCACACCGGGCTCGGTACTCGAGACCTCCATGCGGGTACGACTCTTGGGCCCGGTCAGGGTCGCGACATGGCGTGGTGTCGGGCTCGCCTCGCGGGCAATGACAAAATTGTGGTCGTAAGCCTGGCGCCCAGTGGCGGTTTCCAGGCGCACCGGACGGGCGCGCATGAAATCGAAGGGCGTGCCGGCGACGCCGCGCAATTCGCCGGTTGGGATCAATCTCTCGTCGACCGGCGTGTAATGCGCCGCGGCGATCTGCAGCTCATGCGATAGCGTATCGGCGGTTCCGTCGAGATTGAAATAACTATGTGCCGCGAGGTTGATGATGGTCGGCCGATCGGTCCGCGCTTCCAGGGTCAGGCTCAGCGTATCGCCATTCTCGATGCGATAGAGGCAGGTCGTCGTCACGGTCCCGGGATAGCCCTGGTCGCCATCCGCGGAGATGAGGCGCAGCAATACGCCGTCACCGGTCACCTCCATCACCTGCCAGGGCAGCTTGGCGAAACCCTTGGCGCCGCCATGAAGATGGGTACGACCGGCCTCGTTGAGATCGAGCTGATAGTCCTTGCCATCGAGGGTGAAACGGCCATCAGCGATGCGATTGGCATAGCGCCCGGCGATACAGCCGAAATAGGGCGATTGCGCGAGGTAATATTCCAGCCGCTCGAAGCCCAGCACCTGTGCCGCGCCGCGATAGCGCAGATCGCGGATGACCGCACCCCAGGAGATAATCGA
Organism: Terriglobales bacterium; assembly: GCA_035563795.1. GTDB lineage: Bacteria > Pseudomonadota > Alphaproteobacteria > Dongiales > Dongiaceae > Dongia_B. Next base: position 6,951 of record DATMUQ010000677.1, read on the forward strand.
GGCCGTGAGCTCGCCGCCACCAATGACGATCTCCTCGATCTCACTGCCATCGCCGAGCTTGCCGAACTGTGTGCGCTGGATCGTCATCGTTGGTGTACCTGTTTGAGAGAAATGACCAGCCGGGTGGAGTTGAAGCTCCCCCTCTCCCTAACCCTCCCCCGCGAGGGGGGAGGGAACGCTGGCGCTGATGTCGAGCTTAGTGGTCTTTAATCGGAGACTTCGGCGACTTTAACGCGCGAGGTTTGCTGAGGTTCGTTGTACTGACCTGGTGCGCTCCCTCCCCCTCGCGGGGGAGGGCCGGGGAGAGGGGGTACGTGACGGCTGCTGGCTTCGCTCAATGATTGTCGCGCGGCATGCCCTTGCTATGGGCGATGTCCTGATAGGCGACGGCCGGCTTCAGCACCATGCCCTGGCCCATCTGGTCGATCATGCCGCGCTGGATTTCCTGCCAGGGCGTCTGGTGACCCGGATAGCGATAGCCGCCGGCCGCCTGCAGGTCCTGGCGCCGCTTGTCCCAATCCGCGGCGCTGACCAGCGCATCGGCGGTGCCCTTGCGGAGATCGACACGGATCTTGTCGCCGGTCTTCAGCAAGGCAAGGCCGCCATTGGCCGCCGCTTCCGGCGAGGCATTGAGGATCGACGGCGAGCCTGAGGTGCCGGATTGGCGACCGTCGCCGATACAAGCCAGCGCGTTGATCCCCTGCTTGAGGAGGTAAGCGGGCGGCCGCATGTTGACGACTTCGGCGGCACCTGGATAGCCGATCGGGCCGACGCCGCGAATGACCATGATGCAATGCTCGTCGATGGCAAGCGCCGGGTCGTCGATCCGCTTGTGGTAATCCTCCGGGCCGTCGAAGACGATGGCGCGGCCTTCGAAGGCCTCCGGATCCTTGGGATCGGAGAGATAACGCTGGCGGAATTCGTCTGAGATGACGCTGGTCTTCATGATGGCGGAATCGAAGAGATTGCCCTTCAGCACCACGAAGCCGGCGCGCTTCTTGATCGGCTGGTCGAAGGGCTTGATCACCGCCGGATTCTCGATCGTCGCATTACGGCAGTTCTCGCCGATGGTCTTGCCGTTGGCAGTGACGGCGCCTTCCTTGATCAGACCCTGGGTCATCAACTGGGCGACCACCGCGGGTACGCCACCGGCGCGGAAATAATCCTCGCCAAGATATTCGCCGGCCGGCTGCAGGTTGACCAGCAGCGGCACGTCATGGCCATAGCTCTGCCACTCCTCGACGGAGAGCTCGACGCCGACATGGCGGGCGATGGCATTGACATGAATCGGTGCATTGGTCGACCCACCGATCGCCGAATTGACCCGGATGGCGTTGACGAAGGCATCCTTGGTCATGATGTCACTGGGCTTCAGATCCTCCCTGACCATCTCGACGATGCGCTTGCCGGTCTCATAAGAGATCTGCTGGCGCTCGCGATAGGGCGCGGGGATGGCAGCCGAACCCGGCAGCTGCATGCCGAGCGCTTCCGCCAGCGAATTCATCGTCGTCGCCGTGCCCATGGTGCTGCAGTAGCCGGTC
>DATMUQ010000678.1:0-3507 GCA_035563795.1 Terriglobales bacterium
CCGTCAAGAGATGCCCCGATCAAAGCGACCGCATCATGCCTTCGGGGAGAAGGTTGCGATGATGACCACCGGGGACGACGGCTTTGCGGCGTTCTTCACGCGGATCGAGGCACCCTCCCTGCGCGACATCGCCGGGCACTGGAACGAGGTGCGCGCTGACCGTCGCATGCCTTCCTGGCAGAACATCGATCCTGTCGCGATCGCCGTCCATCTGCCGATCGTCTGGTCATGGCGCTACCATCGCGACACCGGGCAGTTTGTCGGCCGGCTGATCGGCCAGACGGTTGCCGACCTGTTCGGCAAATCGATCCGCGGCGTCAAAATGGAGGATTACTTCCAGGGCAAGGTCTATGATGCCGTCTATTCACGCTGCCACCGGGTGGTGACGGAGCCCTGCTTCTCGCGCGACCACGGCAACATCTTTCACTACCGCGATCGCCTCGGCACGGGCGAGCGCATCATGATGCCGCTTGCCGATGACGGCATTCATGCCGATGGCGTCTTCGGCGCCACCGCCTTCGATCTCTCCACCTATTCCGGCATCGATCAGATCAGCTACACGGCGGAAACCCTCGAATATTATCCGCTGTGAGTACGATCCGCTGCGAACCGGGCCGTCGTTCGGCTGAACCGCCCGCCTGCCTGCGCGAAGACCGCTTTCCTACCGACAATCCTGCCGCTAAACTCCGCGGCGGTCCATCTCTGCCATCCGGAGTCCGCCATGCTGAAATTCTATTACGCGCCGAATACCTGCGCGCTTGCCACCCGCATCGCTCTCGAGGAAGCGGGCCTTGCCTATGAGCTGGTGTCGATCGATTTCGCCAGCAATCAGCAGCGCTCGCCGGAATATCTCGCCATCAATCCGAAGGGAAGGGTGCCGGCGATGGCCACCGAGCGCGGCGTCATCAGCGAGAATCCGGGCTTGCTCCTTTATATCGCCCAGAGCGCACCGGCGGCCAAGCTGGCGCCGCTGGATGATCCCTTCGCCCTCGCCGAGATGCAGGCCTTCACCAACTATCTCTGCAGCACCGTCCATGTCGCCCATGCCCATGGCCGGCGCGGCACCCGCTGGGCCAACGAGCCCTCCTCGATCGAGGACATGAAGCGCAAGGTGCCGGAGACCATGACCGCCTGTTTCGAGATCATCGAGAACGGCATGTTCAAGGGGCCCTGGGCGATGGGCGCGCAATACACCGTTGCCGATCCCTATCTCTTCACCATGGCGAGTTGGCTGGAAGGCGATGGTGTCGACATCACCCGCTTCCCCAAGGTGATCGATCATCGCACCCGCATGGCGGAGCGCCCGGCAGTGAAGCGCGCGTTGCAGAAATAGACGCTGCGGCGGCTATATCAGCAGGGCTGCCGCGACCGAGGCAATCAGCAGGATGGCGAAGCTGACATTGATCATCCTGCTGGTGCGCGGATCGCGGAAATAGCGCGTCAGCAGCGCACCGCTGCCGAGCCAGATCAGATTGACCACGACGATCACCGCGGTGAGCACGCTGATCTTCAGCAGTGCATCCCAGTCGAACCGGGCGCGGATCAACACGAAGCCTGAGAACAGGGCCGCCATCGCGGCATAGCCCTTGGGATTGACCACCGACAGCAGCAGGCCGGCGATGAAACCCGGCCGGCGCTGCCCGGCGCCATCGGCAGCGAGCGGTGGCGCCGTGGCAATGCGGATCGCGAGATAGACGAAATAGAGCGCCGCGGCGATGGTCACCGCCGGTGCCACCCCCGGCACCGCCAGCACCAGGCCGGCCAGTCCCGTGGCGATGATCGCCATCACCAGGATCATGCCGATGACTAGTCCAGCCAGATAGCCGAGCCCCTGTCGCGGACCGAAGGCGGCACCGGTCGCCGCCAGGCTCAAGGTCGCCGGGCCGGGGCTGCCGGCCAGGGCAAACCCGGCCAGGATGAAAGAGACCAATGTGGAGTCAATGGACCCGTCCATTCCCGCCATCCTGTATTGCCCACCCTGCGTTGCAGTGCCTGCAGGTCCAGGCGCTGTGCCAGGGTATCTGCGGCCTAGGCCCCCGTCTTGCATGTTTGTGCAAGGATACCCCGGTCACAAAACCTCTTCACAAGGCGCCAAAAATACCCATGATAAAGAGGTGCGGAGCAACGCGGTCCTGTATCGGGAGTGACGTTGACCGCGACCCAAGGCCGCCCTTTCGGGGTGAGAAGAGGATGACATGACAGCCCATCAGCAAACGGCGCTGCGTCTGGCGCTCGTGCAAACCAATCCCACCGTCGGCGATTTCGCCGGCAATATCGAGAAGGCCGTCGCCGCCTGCAAGGCGCATCGCGACGCCGATCTGGTGATCTTCCCCGAATGCTACCTCTCCGGCTATCCGCTGGAGGACCTGGTGCTGCGCCAGGACGTGCAGGCCTCGATCCGCCGCCATGTGGCGCTGCTGGCGGAGCGCATCGCCGCCGAGAAGCTGCCGCCGGTCCTGGTCGGCACGCCGGTCACCGGCACCAACCTGCCCTTCAATGCCGCCCATCTCATCTCGGCCGATGGCATCATCCATACCATCGCCAAGAACGAGCTCCCCAATGAGGACGTGTTCGACGAGCGGCGCATCTTCGAGCAAGGCCAGAACCCCAAGCCCATGGTGTTCCATGACTGGCGCCTCGGCGCCATGATCTGCGAGGACATGTGGCATGGCCGCGTCACCCGCGCTTTGGTCGATGAGCTGATCGACTGCCTCATCGTCATCAACGGCTCGCCTTATGAAATCGACAAGCAATCGATCCGCTTCGACCTCGCCCGCGAACGCGTGCGCCGCGCCGGCAAGCCGCTCCTCTATCTCAACATGGTGGGCGGCCAGGATGAGCTGGTCTTCGACGGCGCCAGTTTCGCCCTCGACCGCCATGGCAAGGTGATCGCACAATTGCCGGCCTTCCATGAAGCGGTGATGCGGGTGACATTGCACCGCACCGCCGAGGGCATCGAGATCAAGGCCGATGACAGCGCCAATTCCGTGACGCCCTATCCCGACCGCCTGGAAGCGATCTATACCGCCTGCGTGCTGGGCCTGCGCGATTACATCGAGAAGAACCGCTTTCCCCATGTGATGCTGGGCGTTTCCGGCGGCCTCGATTCCGCTCTGGTCGCCGCCATGGCGGTGGATGCGATCGGCAAGGACCGCGTCTACGGCTTCATGCTGCCGGCCCGTCATACCGGTTCGCTCAGCCTCGATCTCGCCCGTGATCTTTTCGCGCGGCTCGGCTGCCGCCATCATAGCATCGCCATCGAGGCACCGCATAAGGCGCTGGAAGGCCAGCTCGAGGAAATCGGTGGCCATAATCTCTTCGCCAAGGCGCGGCCGGAAGATTTGGGTCTGGCCGGTGAGAATTTGCAGCCGCGTCTGCGCGGCATGCTGCTGATGGCGATCTCCAACGCCTATGGCGGCCTCGTCCTCTCCACCGGCAACAAGTCGGAAATGTCAGTCGGCTATTCGACGCTCTATGGCGATATGTGCGGCGGCTTCAATCCGATCA
>DATMUQ010000679.1:0-9217 GCA_035563795.1 Terriglobales bacterium
GGTGGCGGGGTCGGCGTCCTGATCGGGATTACCCTGGCCAAGCCCCTGAACCGGGCCGTCGCGGCGGTCACCGGCGATCCTGAAGCCGCCCCGGACGCCGCCAAGCCGCCAAAGCGTGTCGCTGCCTAACTTGACCCCCCTTCGCCGCCGTCCCTAAAGTGGCAGCCTCTCTAATCGCGCCTCTATAACCTTTGGGTACAGCATGACCGGCGATCGCGATCTTTTGCAGCGTATGTTTGCCGCGGCGGTGGCCGCGGTCGATCCGCTGAAAATCCTCGAGGCCCATCTGCCGCAGCCGCCCAAGGGCCGCACCATCGTGGTCGGCGCCGGCAAGGCCGCGGCGGCTATGGCGAAAGCGGTGGAAACCCATTGGTCGGGGCCGATCGATGGCCTGGTCATCACCCGTTATGAGCATGGCCTGCCCTGCAGCCGCATCGAAGTGGTCGAGGCCTCGCATCCGGTGCCGGATGCCGCCGGCCAGGCCGCGGCCCGGCGTATCCTCGACAAGGTCAAGGGCCTGACGGCGGATGACCTGGTGCTCTGCCTCATCTCCGGCGGCGGTTCGGCGCTGATGGCGATCCCAGCCGATGGCCTGACCCTCGCCGACAAGCAGGCGGTCAACAAGGCGCTACTGAAATCCGGCGCCAATATTTCCGAGATGAACTGCGTGCGGAAGCATCTCAGCGCCATCAAGGGCGGCCGCCTCGCCGCCGCGGCTTATCCCGCCCGGGTGGTCAGCCTGATGATCTCCGACGTGCCGGGCGACGATCCCTCGGTGATCGCTTCCGGCCCCACCGTCGCCGATCCCTCAACCCGCCAGGACGCCCTGGCGGTGATCCGCAAATACGGCATTACCACATCAGATGCCGTCATGCGGCACCTGGAAAGTGAGGCCTGCGAGACGCCGAAGCCGGGCGATCCCCGCCTCGCCAGTGTCGAAAGCCATATCATCGGCACGCCCCAGGCAGCGCTGGATGCCGCGGCCGCCGTCGCCCGCGCAGCCGGCCTGACCCCGATCATTCTCGGCGATCTCGAAGGCGAGGCCCGCGATGTCGCCTTGGTCCATGCTGGCATCGCCCGGCAGATCGCCCGCCACGGCCAGCCGGCAATAGCGCCGGCGGTGATCATCTCCGGCGGTGAAACCACCGTCACCGTGCGCGGCAATGGCCGCGGCGGTCGCAATGCGGAGTTCCTGCTGGCACTAGCGGTGGCACTCGATGGCCATGCCGGCATCTCGGCGGTCGCCGGCGACACCGATGGCATCGATGGCACCGAGGACAATGCCGGCGCCCTGCTGGCCCCGGACAGCCTCGCCCGGGCGGCGGCGGCGCATGTCAGCGCCAAGGCGGCCCTCGCCAATAATGACGGCTACGGCTTCTTCTCCAGCATCGGCGATCTCATCGTCACCGGCCCGACCCGCACCAATGTGAACGATTTCCGCGCCATCATCGTGCGGCCGCAGGCCTAACGCTGATTGCTGGTCACTTCGCGTCGGCGCGGCGCACCAGCACGAAGCGCTGATAGAGATAGCCGAGCACCATCAGGCACAGGCCGAGCCCCAGGAACGACGCGACCCGGTAAAGACCGGTCAGGCCGGCGGCGTCGATCAGGAACACCTTCAGGATGGCAAGCAGGATAACGCCGGCAGCGGCATGACGCAGCGGCCGGCTGTCGACGAAGATCGCCAGCAGGATCAGCGCCGCACCATAGAGCAGCCAGGCCAGAGAATAGCCGTAGAGTTCAGCATCGTTCTTGAGATCGCCGAGGAAACTGCCCGACGGCCAGGCCACGATCGCACCGGCAAAGAGCTGGCGATTGAGGATCGAGACGCCGACGAAGCCGGTGACGATGGCAACCGCCCCCAATATCAACCGCATCGCCGTGATATTGCCGACAAGATCGGCATTGCCGGCGATGACGGCCCTGGCACGGTCGAAGCCGCGTAGCAGCAGCAGACAGCTCAGCAGCGGCGCCAGATAGGCATAGAGCGCCTTGTTGAAGATCGGCGTCTTCCCGACATCGATTGCATTGAACAGCGGATTGAGGAACAGCAACGGCCCGAAGACGATGGCGCAGCCGCCCAGAATGGCAAGCAGCAGTGCTGCCCAGATAAGCTTTACTTCGTCCCGCTGCAGGGCAACGCGAATGATGACATAGCTGGCAAGCAGCCACAGGACACCCAGGGTCACCACTTCAGTGAGCGAGAAATTCGCCGAAACCAGCTGCGTGCCGTGGAAGAACTGGCGCACTTCCAGGCTGACCAGCAGGAAGCCGAGGAATGCCGCCGTCAGATCGACCAGCAACAGCAGGCCGCGATTTTCTGCCGCCGGCATGACTGATTCCTGCTGTCGCAGCAGCCAGCCGCAGGCAACGAAAGAGAGGAAGGGAACACCGATCCCGTAGAGCAGCCAGTTCAAAATCGGCCGCTCGCTGACCGGAAAACCCGAGATGAGGAGCGCAATCAGGATACCCGGAACAGCAACCCAGACGACGCGGCGCAGCCAGACTTCCTGCAGCCGGTCACTGATCCAGACGACGGCCGGCAGCATCAGCGACCAGATCACAGCGATCCAGCCATTGCCGACCTGCAACGGGATGGCGGCGGCGATGAAGCCGATCACCGCCAGGCAGTGCAAGGCGAAGCTGGCCCGATACGGCAGGTCACTGCCCCGCCGGTTGAACAGCCGTTCGGCAAAAACCAGATGGAGCCCGGCCAGCAGCACCGAGAGCAGCGGCCAGGACAGCCACAGCTCGCGATACCGGAAGTCGATATAGGCAATGGCAAACAAGGCGACGCTGGAGAGCACGGAAAGGCCCGACCAGCGCACCGGCTGACGGCTGCCGAAGCTGATGGCATAGCCACCGATGGAAAGCAGAATCCCCAGGACGACCGACAAGGCAATGATATCGGTTTCGCGATTGACCGGCGTATCGCCAAGATAGAGCCGGGTCGACAGCGGCATGATGGCGAGCGTCGCCAGAACCAGCGCCGCACAACCGAAGCCGATGACATCGCGCTTGGCGTAAACCCGCCCCGCCAACAGATGCAGGGTCATGAGAACGAGGAGTGCGGTCCAATCGAGCAGATTATAGCCGCCATTCGCCAGCCAGGCGGCGAGGAACAGGGTGGCGAGCAGACAGCCGCCGATATCGATCGCCCGCTCGACCAAGGTTAGAGGCGTCATCAGCGGACCGACCCGTCCCCACAGTGCAACCCGGGCATCGAAGGTCCAGATCAGCAATGCGGAGATGGCGATAACGAAGATTGGCAGCTGAATCTCACCGAGGCGCGAATTGTCGGCCTCGATCCAGTTCAACGCCACCATCAGCCAGATCCAGCCCAGACTGCCGACGAGGCCGAGGGCCGCGACATACCACCAACGGCGACGACGCCACAGAACCAGGGCGCCGAACAGGATCAGGAAGAGAAAGACGAAGAGCGCGGTCGGATGCGGTTCATTGCTGTTGACCAGCGCCGGCGTGAGAAAGCCGCCGGCAATGCCGACCAGGCCGACGAAGGGCCCGTGCCGCAAGGCCGCAAGGATGCCGCCGGCCGTCACGGCGCCGAGCAGCAGGAAGTCTTCGGCTGCGGGGATGAGGTCGTAAAGCGCATGCGCCGCGAACAGGCTAGCGAAGAGATCGGCAAAACCCGCGGCGATCAGCGCCTGGGCGATGGAGGTCGAGCGGCTGCGCATCCACTCGCCGGCGACCAGCAGGATGAAGCCGAACAGCAAGGCCAAAGCGATGCGCAAAGCCGGCGAGATCAGCCCCTCATCAAGCGAATATTTGACGAAGAAGGCGCCCGCCAAGGCAATCGACAGGCCGCCGATCCAGACGAAGCCGCGCGCCCCGAACAGCAATTCCCAGCTTTGCCGTTCGGGCCTGGTGAGAGCTGGCTGCGCCGCCGCGATCTGCTCCGGTGTCGCCGGTTCGGGGCCGCTTTCTGCCACGGCTGTAGCTTCCGCGGTCACGGCGGCCGCGACCGGCATCTCGGTAACCAGCGGTGATGACGGTGTCGCCGATTCCGGCTGTGATGATACGACGTCAGCAGCGGCACTTTCCTGCACCGGCTTCTGCGCCGTTGCGACCGGTGTATCAGCGGCCAGGGGAGAGGCAGCTGCAGCGCCGCCTTTCAATGCGGCGATCTGCTGTTCGAGGGCGGTGAGACGCTGCTGGAGAGTGGCGAGACGCGCCAGATGATCGCCGGTGCGGCGGAAGGCGATGACCGCCATCAGCGGGACGCCAATTAGGAAGAAGAGGCCGATCAGGACACCAATCAGACCGAGAATGGCGTCGCTATCATCGAAGAACGGCATCTGACCCCCTCCCCCCTGATCCTGGTGGCCGCGCCGATGCGGCCTAGGCCGGTCTTCTATTGCAGTGACGGCTTCCAGGCATCGGCTTGCGCCTTCAGCTGCTCCACCTGAGCCTGCGGCAATTGCTGCGCCACCGTGTCGCGGATGCTGGCGGCATCCTGCATATCCTTGGCGAGGCTGGGATCGACCGGCAGATGTGAATCGGCGCTCATGATCTGCGCCGGGTCATTGGCGCGGGCGGCGATATCGGCATAGAAATAGGCCTGCGCCATATCCTGCGGCACGCCAACGCCCTTGTAATACATCGCCGCCAGTTCGACCTGCGAATGCTTGACGCCATGATCGGCGGCGCGCTTGGTCCAATAGGCGGCCTGCTTGTCATCCTTGGGAACACCGAGACCCAGCAGATAGAGCGTGGACAACTGCGCCTGGGCGGCGGCATTGCCGCCGGTGGCACCGGGCGTCAGCCATTTTGCCGCGGTCGCATAATCCTGCTGCACGCCGAGGCCCTGCAGATACATCTGCCCCAGCGCCGCCTGTGCCGCGGGCACGCCCTGATCGGCGAGAATCTGGAATTCCTTCAAGGCAGTCGCATAGTCGCCCTTCTCGAAGGCCTGGAAACCGGCCATGCCGTCCGCGTGGGCAATGGTCGGACCCGCCAAAGCGGCGATCAGGCAAAGAGCGGCGAGGCGGGAAGCTAAACGCTGATGCGGCTGTCGCATGTCCTGGTATCGTCCTGTTCTGTACATCGTGTTCAAGGCGTGGCGTGACGCGTCATCCCGCCTGCGTCGACCGGTTGACTATAGACAAAGCCCGCACAACTGTCACGGCAGGGCGGCCATAGGCGATCGCCGACCTGTGATCCCAGTCACCAGAAGTGGTGCCCGCCCAGCCTAACTCGCTTGTGCCTTATTCATTCGCCAGAGCGGGGCGACCAAAAGCGGCAGCGGAAATTTCCGATTCGATGAAGAGCTTCAACCCGCCCGGCTGCTCGAAAACCTTGTCGCGCCGGTCATGACGGGTCTGGATATCGACCGCCCCCGCCCGTTCCGCCAAGGCCAGGGCCGCCGCCTGGGCCGATTCAATGGCATGGCTGGCGGCCGTTTCCAGCGACAGGAAATCGCGATAGCCATCCGGCAAATGCACGCGGAAGAGACCGTCTTTCGGTGCCGTAATATTGACCGTCACCTGCTGCATGACGCCGCCGGCCACGGCGCCGACCGCATTCGAGACTTCCGCATGACGGGGAATCACCAAACGGGTGCGCAGCCGCTCGGCGATGGCCGGATAATAGCTGTGCACTGGCGCACCGATGCCGGCCAGCGGCACGGTCAACGCCACCGCCACATCGATGAGAGCCGTGGACGCACTGCCATTGGCATGCGTGCGCGGTGCCAGCGACTGCCCCACCAGCGTTCTGCCAAGGCCACCCCAGTCGCGGCGCTGGACACCCAGGGTTTCGGCAAAGACCGAATCCAGGATCACCTCGCCGGATTGCTTCACCACCTGCTCGACGATCTGGCGGCACAGGGTTTCGTGATCCGCTGGCGCCTGCCAGCCGGCCTGGGACGGGCGCATCAGGAAGAGTTTGGCGCCGATCACCGCCGCTTCCCGGCACCAGCGATCCTGATGCTCCAGCACATGGACGGCATCGCTCGGCGTCAAGCCGCTGGGGATGACGAGACCGCGATCGACCAGGCGCTGCAGGTTGCGCGCTGCCGCCGGGCTGAACAGCAGATCGGCCAGCGCCACCGGTCCCTCGGCCAGGGCATCCCAGATCTGCTTCTGTCCTTCCGTCAGGCTGGCCTCGCCGGCATCAAGCGGCCGCTGGCGCAAGGCGAACTGGCCGCGATAGGGGATCATCTCATCCGGCGCCAGCTGTGCCTTCAAGGTATCGAGCGTCTTCGGATATTGCTGCGCCAGCAGGCTGAGCGGTACCACCCGGCGCGGACCGGCGATGAAACCGGCCGCATCGTCGATGCGGATTTCGCTGTCGCCGCCGAGACCATAGGTATGCACCGCCACCGCCTCGACCATGGTCTTCCAACCGCCGACCGTGGCACCTTCCTTGTTGAGGACCGGCCGGCCATCACGCAGCATGGCGATATCGGTGGTGGTGCCGCCCATATCGGAAACCAGGATCGTATCCTCGCCGCAGAGATAGCGTGCGCCGACCAGGCTGGCAGCCGGACCGGAGAGGATGGTCTCCACCGGGCAGGTGAGCGCCAGCTCGGCACTGATCAGCGAGCCATCGCCCTTCACCACCATCAGCGGCGCGCGAATGCCGTGCTTGTCGAGTAGACCGGCGACGGCACGGATCAGCTGCTGCAATTGCGGAATGAGCCGCGCATTGAGCGCTGCCGTCAGGGCACGGCGCGGCGCATCCAGCTTCGAGGTCAGTTCATGACCGCAGGTGACCGGCTTGTCGGTCAAATCGCGGATGAGCTGGCGCACGGCGATTTCATGGGCCGGATTGCGTACCGAGAAATAACCGCTGACGGCAAAGGCGGCGACCTTCGGCGCATGCTGCTGCACGGCCGCCTTGATGACGTCGAGATCGAGCGGTGCCTGTTCGTCGCCGGCCGGCTTGTGGCCACCGGCGGCGAAGACCACTGGATCGCTGCCAAGCGCCTGGCGGAGGCCCGCACGCTCCAACGCCTTCTCGTCATAGCCAAGGAGAATGAGACAGATCGGCGCGCCATGGCTTTCGACGATGGCGTTGGTCGCTAGCGTCGTCGACATCGACACCAGCGCGATATTGCCCGCTGCATGCCCCGTCGGCAGATGCGGCAAGACGGCTTCCATCGCACCGCCGAGGCCGATGGCAAGATCGTGCTTGGTGGTCAGCGACTTTGCCGTCGCGAGGACACCTGCGGCAGGATCGAAGAGAACGGCGTCGGTATATGTACCACCGGTATCAAGGCCAAGCAGAATGGGCACGTCTCGCTTCCTTCCGGCCGCCGCATTTTTGATCCCGATCTTGGTTTGCGCGGCCAGCGCGGTTGTGGCGGCAAAGACCCCCGAGGGTCAAGTTCAGAGGCGGAATAGCCGACGTGCCGCGGGCTCAGAGCTGGGGCCAAATCATGCAGATTATTTCCGCCTATTTCTGCTGGAAGGAGCGTCACGGCTTGGCAATAGAAGTTAACGCCGCGACTCAGCATCACCTTGATTGGTAAGGAAAATTAGCGGGAAATTAAGGATATTTCGCTTCCCCAGCCCAGCGAGCTGTGGCAAGTTCTCTCGGCCGTCACCGGCGGCAGTGAATTGCCTGGGGGATCAGGCATAAAAAATCGCAATGCAGTAAGCCCTGACTCCCTGGAGTCGGGGGATTGTTGGTTATTTGCGCATGCGCGTTTAACCACCGATCGCAAACAGGGGACTGAACCGTATGAGACAGCATCTCGTCGCTCCATCCACGCCACTTCAACAGGATTGGCTGATGACACGACGGAAGATGTTGGGTTTGGGCCTGGGTGCTGCGGCGATGACGCTGGTCCCGGGCCTCGCCGAAGCGGCTACATTTGCCGGCGGCAGCCGAACCCTGCAGCTCTGCAACGAGCATACCGGTGAAGCGGTCAATGCGACCTACTGGGAAAACGGCCAGTATGATCCGCGTGCCCTCAAGGAAATCGATTTCATCCTGCGTGACCATCACAATGATGAGGTCATCGGCGTCGACACCCATCTCCTCGATCTGCTGAACAATCTGCACCGCCGGATCGGCAGCAAGCAGCCCTTCCAGGTGGTGTGCGGCTATCGCAGCCCGCAGACCAATGCCATCCTCGCCTCGGAAAATGGCAGTGTCGCCGCCAACAGCTTCCACACGGTTGGCCGCGCCATCGATATCCGCCTCGCCGACCGTACGCCGCGCCAGGTGCGCGATTGCGCCCGTTCGATCCGCCTGGGCGGTGTCGGCTATTACCCCCGGGCCCATTTCGTCCATGTGGATACCGGCTCAATTCGTTACTGGTAACGAGCTCCTCAGGTTAAAATTTAAGACTCTGGTAACCATAGTGTTCTAAGGTACGATCCAGGGTTAACAGGGCTGGTAAATAAGAAGCAAAATCTTATTATTACCGGGCCTAATTGAAGCTGGACGATGGTTACGGGTTGAGCCATGGACGATCTTGAGGATCTGCAAGCTCGAGTTGCCGCAGCGCAGGAGAAACTGCGACTGAACGCCGACGACCAGCGCAAATATGGCCTGCGTCTCAACGATGTCGTCACCATCGTCGAAGGCTCGCTCGCCCGCCAGCAATCGGAAATGAAGCGCCTGCAGGATACGGCAGTTACCCTGCGCCTGGAATCCGATGCGGCCCGCGTGGCTGAAAGCCAGGCGAAGAATCTCTACGAAGCCGCCCTCGTCCGTCTCAACCAGTTGCAGGCGCAGAACGACCAGCTGCGCAGCATGGTCCTCACCCTGCTCAACGTGATCGAAGGCCGCGAATCGCCGAGCGCCTTGCAGGCTGTTGTGCACCGCCTGGAAAACACCGTGGTGGAAACGCCCCAGGCGAAGCCCGAGGATGCAACACCCCTTCCTGCCGCGGCTCATCCGGCCGTCGAGACCGAGGTTGAGAGCGATCCAGTAGCGGAAGCCGACATCGACGCAGCGGCGGAGGAAGAATCGGAAGACCCTTTCGGGGACAACGCACCCGCTGAAGCCGCCCCGGCGGAAGTCGTGGCTGAGGCCGAAGCCGCTGTGGAAGCCGAGACCGCTGCCCTCGACGATGACGCGGAAGTCTCGGAGCTGGTCGCTGAAGACGACATGAGCGCTATGGCCGATGAGACGATCATCGCCGAAGCCGCTTCCAGCGAAGAAGCTGTTGCCGAACTCGAGATGCCGGAAAGCGCCGAAGATGCCACCGATGCGATGGCAATGGCGGCTCCCGCCGAGATGGCGG
>DATMUQ010000680.1:0-5537 GCA_035563795.1 Terriglobales bacterium
AATGGGGACGGGTGGTTTCCGGCAGCAAGCCCGCCGCTTTGGCCTGGTTCAACAAGCACGAGCGCTGACGAGAGCGCGAATCCGGCTCTAAGCGTCCTGCCGCTTGATCCCCAGCAGGCGGATGAGCCATGGCATGGTCAGGCCCTGAACCAGCACCGAGAAGGACACGGTGGCGAAGGCAGCGACGACGATCTCATCGCGCAGGGGAAAGTCAGGCGGCAAAGCCAGTACCAGGGCCAAAGCGAGCGCGCCGCGCAACCCGCCCCACCACAGGACATGCTGCTCGCGCAGCGGCACTCGCCAGCGGGATCCCCGGAACAGCAGGCACAGCGGATAGACACTGATCAATCGCGCCGCCAGGATCAGCAGGTTGATGATGATGAGCGCCACCCAGCCGAGGGCCGTGAAGGCGGTGCCGGCGATGGTGAGGCCGATCAGCAGGAAGATAAGGGAGTTGGCGAGGAAGGCGGCGAATTCCCAGAAATCGACGATAAAATCGCGGCCCTTGTCCGAGAGTTTCGTCCGCTTGCGGGTCTCCGGCGCTGCGAGCACGCCGAGATTGCCGATGAGGAGGCCGGCGGCGATGGTGGCAAGCACGCCCGAGCCGCCGAAATGCTCGGCGATCAGGAAGGCGCCATAGGCGGTGACGGTGGTGACCGCCGTTTCGATCAGGTGGTCGTGGCTGCGGCCGATCACCAGGATGGCAAGAGCGCCACAAGCAAGGCCGATGATCGTGCCACCGAGCGCCGTATGCGCAAGGGCGATGAGGAAGTTGCCGATCCCCGGTGCTGCCGTTTCGCCTGCCTGCGCGAAGCTGTAGGCAAGGGCGAAGAAGACGGCGGCCACACCGTCATTGAACAGGCTCTCGCTTTCCACCAGCAGGCGCAGCCTGCCGCCGATGCCGGTATCCTTGAACATGGCGATGACGGCGACGGGATCGGTGGCGGAAATGAGCACGCCGAAGACGAGCGCGGGCGCCAGCGGCCAATGCAGCAGCGCCGTCATGCCCCAGGTGACGACGATGGCGGAAATGACCACGCCGAAGACCGACAGCACGGCAACGGGTGCGGCATCGCGCTTCAACTCGTGCCAATGGATGGCGATCGCTGCCTCGAACAGCAAGGGCGGCAGCAGTAGGTCGAAGATGAGGTCATGGGTCAGCCTGACCTCGCCGCCATAATGGGCGAAGGCCAAAGCGATGCCGGCCAGCACCAGGCCAACGGTGTAAGGCAGCCGCAGCCGCCGCGCCAGGATTGCCACCAGCAGAGCCGCTATAAGGAGGCCAATCGATTCGGTCAGCACGAATTCCATTTCCATGGCGCCGGATGATAGGGGAGCTGGCGGGGGCGGGGAAGGAAAAGCGCTCCCTGATACCGCTGACGCCTGCATAATTTTACATCCGTGATATTTCTTTTACCCTTCCTTTACCGTTAGGAAGCGCAAAATCGCCCGCCTTTATCGACGGCCGGCGCAAGCGAATGCGCCTTTATGCAGGGCAGATTTGGGCACCGGACAGCTGGCGGGCAAACGCCGGCGCGGGTGAAAGAGACAGTGGGAGACGGGATCATGGCCACACTTCGGATCGGGCAGCGGATCGGCATCGGCTTCGGGCTGATGATCGCCGGGCTGGTGGCCTTGTCGGCGATCAATTTCACCGGCCTCGCGCGGATCAGCGGCACCTATAACGGGGCCAGCGCCGGCGCAGCGGCGGCAACCGCGGCGGCCGAGCTGGATGGCGACCTCACCAAGGATGTGGCCGGGCTGAAGGATTATCTCGCCAGCGCCGATGATGCCGCGGCCCAGGCGGTGACCGCGTCGATGGCCAATACCAGCCAGGCGGCCGGCCGCCTGCACGATCTCACCGCCACGACCGCTTATGCCGATGATGTCGCCGAGGCGGTCAAGCTGCAGGCGAGCTTTGTCGCCGGCTTCGACAACCTCCATAAGGTGGTGGCGGACCGTGCCACGGCGCGCAAGACGACCCAGGCGAAGATCGGGGAGTTGACCACCGCCTTCAGCACGCTCGCCGAGAAATCCGCCGGCACCGGCAGCCTCGGCACCATCAAGGCGGCGCTGAGCGGCCTCGCCACCTTCTCGTCGCTGTCGACCAAGGTGACGGCCTTCATCGGTTCCGGCAATGCGGCGGATGAAGCGGCGGCCAATGACGATCTGAAGGCGCTTACCGATCAGCTGGTCGGGTTGAAGACCCGGGCGCTGATGGGCGGGCTCGATGCCGAATATGATGCCGTCGACAAGAAGATGGCGGAGTTCCAGGCGGCCTTTGCGGCAACCAGCGCCGCTACCAAGGCGCAGCACCAGCAGCAGGACGGTTTCAACCAGCTGGCGGGGCAGATACTCGATCGCTCGGCCAAATTGCGTGCCCGCATTGCCGGCGATGTCGCCGCCGCCAATGACCAGTTGCGCGGCACCATTGCCAGCACGACCTGGCTGGTGATCATCGTTTCCGCCGGCAGCGCGGTGGCGGCCCTGGTCCTGGCATGGGTGGTAAGCCGGGGCATCACCCGGCCGATCCTCGCCATCACCGAGGTGATGCGCCGCCTGGCCGAGCGCGACTTTGCCGTCGAGCCCTATGGCATCACGCGCGGTGATGAGATCGGCGCCATGGCGAAGGCAGTCCAGGTCTTCAAGGAGAACGGCCAGGCGACCGACAGTCTGCAGCGTGAGGTGGAGGCTGAGCGGGCCAATGCTGATGCGACACGGCGCACGGAGATGCGGCGCTTTGCCGATCAGTTCGACCAGGCAGTCGGCAATGTGGTGACCCAGGTCGCCAAGGCGGCCGGCGAGATGCAGGCCTTGGCCGATCAGCTGATGAACAACGTGCAACAGACCTCCAGCCGCTCGGCCTCGGTGACGGAAGCCTCACAGCAGGCGGCGGGCAATGTGCAGAATGTTGCCGCCGCGGCCGAGGAGCTCTCGGCCTCGGTGCAGGAGATCGCCCGCCAGGTGGCGTCGTCGAGCGAGATCACCCGCAAGGCGGTCAGCGATACGGCGCGTGCCGATACCCAGGTGCAATCGCTGGCCGAAGCCGCCGACAAGATCGGCGGCGTTGCCAAGCTGATCAGCGAGATCGCTGCCCAGACCAATCTCCTCGCCCTCAACGCCACCATCGAGGCGGCGCGGGCCGGCGAGGCGGGTAAGGGCTTCGCCGTGGTCGCTTCCGAGGTGAAGAACCTCGCCGCCCAGACCGCCAAGGCGACGGAAGAGATCGGTGTGCAGATCTCCGCCATCCAGAACTCCACCAATGATACGGTGGGAGCGATCCGCGGCATCGGCGCCACCATCCAGCAGGTCAATGAGATCGCCCAGTCGGTGGCGACGGCCATCGCCGAACAGGGCAATGCCACCAACGAGATCGCCCAGAGCACGCAGCAGGCCTTCAGCGGCACCCAACTGGTGGCGGGCGATGTCGCCGGCATGAGCGATGTGGTGGCGGCCAGCGGCAACGCCGCCGAGCGCGTGCATCAGGCCTGTGGCCTGCTCGCCCAGCAGGCGGGGCATCTGCGCGCCGAAGTCGATCGTTTCATCACCCAGATCCGCGCGGCGTGAGTTGATGCGCAAATGCGGGTGACGCCGGGCGCATCATCAATTGCGATGCTGGCATACAACTGTAGTCAGTCTCGCTTGCGCGGCATCGGATACGACTCCAGACCTCAATAGATCTTTCATCATTTCGCCTATACCGTCGCTGCAAATAGATTGTGCCACCTTGGGGGAACAACATGCGGCGCTGCTATTGGGGGGCGGCCATCTTGGCGGTTGGTCTCTATACCTGTCCGGCCATGGCGACGACGACGCGTTTCTATGACAGTTGCCTGGCGTCAAATGCGACACCGCGCTTACAGATCGAAAGCTGCACCTTTGCGTTGACCGCGGAAAAACTGACGCCGGAGCAGCGCGCACTGGCGCTGCTGAAGCGGTCGGCTGGCTATCGGAGCACGCCACTCTGGTATCTGGCAAAAGCGGATCTTAATGAGGCGGCAAAGCTGGCGCCGCAGAATCCCCAGGTCTTGCAGGCCTTGGCCGACAGCGTGCATTTCGACCCCAATATGCCCCAGGCGATCGCAGCAAATCAGGAGCTCGTTAAGCGCAATCCCACGGACGTAAAAGCGCTTTCGGGCCTCGGCATGGCCTATTTCATGCAGCAGAACTACACGCAGGCATCAAATACGTTTTCCCGCATCCTCGCCATCGACCCGAACAATCCGGGTGCTTTGTACTTTCATGCGATGGCGTTGGGGCCGCAGCAGGAATTTGCCAAGGGACTGGCCGATATGGACCGCGCCGTCGCGTTGCAGCCCAAAAGCATTCCATTCCGGCAGTCGCGTGGTGAGTTCGAGCTCTATGCAGGACGCTTTGCCGATGCCGTCACCGATCTCGATCTGGTGCTCGCGCCGAATGACAAGGCACCGTTTCATCGCTTACGCGGTGCTGCAAAATACTATCTTGGCGATTATCAGGGGGCTGCTGCTGATTTCGCCAGTGACATGGCGCTGGTGCCGAACTTCAGGTATCTGGCGGTCTGGCGCTATTTCGCCGAACAGCGTCAAGGCGGCGGAAGCCTTGATGAACTCGCTGCCATTGCTGACCAGACGCATGATGACTGGATGGCGTCACTGATCCGCCTGGTAACGAAGCAGGGCTCGCTTGAACAGGCCCTTGCGCTCGCCCAGAGCGATAACAAGGCGTTGCAGATGGTGCAGGAAAGCCAGACGCATTTCACCGCCGCGGAACTGGCGATGATGGCAGGTGACCATGCCGCGGCGAAAGCGCAATTCATCGCTTGCCGTAAATATGGCGCTCAGGCCGCGTCGACGACCGTCGTCGCCAGCCCGGTACCGGGCCAGCCGCCGGCTTTGCCGCTGGATAATGTCATTGAATTCGCCATTGCTGGGGCAAGATTGCAGGAGTTGAACCAATGAGGAAGCAAAATGCCGTGACGCGATGCTTCTTGGTTCTCGCGGCGGTGTTTCCATTGTCTGTAACCCCCCTTTTTAGTACATCCTGGGGCGATACAAGCACTGACGACAGCTATGGCCCAGATTGGCCGGTGTGCAGAGATTCGGCGGCAGCGCCGAAGTTGCGCATTGAAACATGCGGCCGCCTCATCGAGGACGATAAGCTCTCGAAGCACGATCTGGCAATTGCCTATAACAATCGCGGATTTGCGAAGCATCAAACGAATGATGACAAGGCTGCACTGATTGATTTCAACAAGGCCATAGAAATCGACCCCAACTTCGCCGCGCCCTATTTCAATCGCGGCTGGCGGCTATATAGAGCAGGCAATATTGACCAAGGCATCGCTGATGTGAAGGCGGCGATACGGCTTGAGCCTAAAGAGCCATTCTTTTACTGCCATCTCGGCCAGATTTACGATGCAATCAATCGACCCGAAGACGAGCTGGCTGCCTTTGAAGCGGGGTTGAAAAAAGTACCAAACGATATTTGCCTCTTGGGCAATCATGGAAACGCATTGGATCGGTTGGAACGCTATAGCGAGGCGGCGCAGGACTATT
>DATMUQ010000681.1:0-11366 GCA_035563795.1 Terriglobales bacterium
AATTTTGACCAGTTTCGCTCACCGGCCTATGCCCAGATCGATCTCAGCGCCGATCCGCATCGCCTGTTATCGACGCCTTTCAACGTCCTGGATTTCGACTTCCGGATCGATATGCCGACCACGGCGTCGCAGATCCTCAGCATCCCGGTCCTGCATGACGGGGTGCTGCACGGTGTGGCTTTCTGGTTCGACCTGTTCCTCGATGACAGCATCACCTATCACTCGAGCAGCCTGGCGCGCAGCAATCACTGGAAACAGGCGGCGGAATTCTTTGCCGCGCCGATGGCGGTTCGGGCGGGTGATGAAATCCGGCTCGAAGTCGGCTATGACAACACGCGGATCTGGTTCCGGCCGGTTTGAGGTGACCTCTGTCTGGCGCCGCGACAAGAAAGTGAGAAGGCAATGAAAGCGCGTATCGATTGGCTCAACGGCAATCTGTTCGTTGGTGAGAGCAATAGCGGCCATGCGGTGGTCATGCATGCGGCCGTGGCACCCGGCGCGCCGACCGTGGCGCCGAGCCCGATGGAATACCTGTTGCTGGGTTCCGGCGGCTGCACGGCGATCGATGTCGTCCATATCCTGCAGCGCGGCCGCCATGACATCACGGATTGCAATGTGACGCTGGAGGCGGAGCGGGCCAGCGAGGATCCGAAGGTCTTCACCAAGATCCATTACCACTTCGTCGTCACCGGCCGGAAGCTGAAGCCGGACGTGGTCGATCGCGCGATCAAGCTGTCGGCGGAAAAATACTGCTCGGCCTCGATCATGCTCGCCAAGATGGCGACCATCACCCACGATTTCGAGATCGTCGAAACCGCCTGAACGGAATGGCGGATGCGGGCTATTCGCCCAGCATCTGGCGGGCCTGTTCGAGATCAGGCGGAACTACCTTACGCGGCTGGAAGGCGAGCGAGCGCTTCTGTGCCGCTTCGATCTGCGCCTGGGTCATCTGCGCTGCCACGGCATCGCGCTGCTTGATCAGGCCGTAGCGCTCGACGCTGTAGGGCAGGGCAGCAATGGCAATGTTGTACCAGGAATAGGCCTTGCCGAGATCGATCGGCGTGCCCTTGCCCTGTTCGTATAGCTGCGCTGTCGGGGCATAGGCCGGCATATAGCCTTGTGCCGCAGCCTTTTCGAACCAGATCAGGGACTGGCTGTAATCCTGCGGCACGCCCTGGCCGGCATAATAGATATTGGCCATCAGCCACTCGGCCACCGGATGGCCGAGTTTGGCCAGGCGGGCGAAGACCGGCACCGCCTTGGTATAGTCACCCGTGCGATAGGCTTCCCAGGCGGTCTGGGTATCGCCCTCGAGCGGCCGCCAGCTGCGCACCTCGCCGCCGACATAGACGTTCTGATAATTCTCCGAGGTGGTCGACCCGTTGCCCGGCCCGTCTTGCGGCAGGACAGCCCGGTTGGCCATGGATCCGCTGCCGGGTATCGCCCCGGCGGGGTCGGTCGGCGCCGTCGGCGCACCGGAAACCGGCGTGCCGTTCTGGCCACCCACCTGCTGCGCCGTCGCCGCCAGCGGCAAGGCAATCATGGCGGCCAGTACCAAGCCAGCGGTCCCGAGCCGAGCCGTCAGGTCACGCGCCTGCGACCGCGGACGAAGATGACGGTCCTGGCCCAACGGTCTACCCATGAAACAGTGCTGGAACATGATGTTACGGATGACGCCAAAACCTGATGCAGCTGTCGCTGCCGCCCGATTCCAGGCAGCAAATCAGCAAATTTCCCAATCAGTATAAGGCCTCAGTCTGGTTAACAAATCGTTGCCGGCGGTCGCGGGTATGGCTGCCACAGCTTGCAATGGCTGCTGCCGGGAACCATATCCCCTCGACGGATATGGCATTGATGGTGAGGTTCGCTTCGCATGGCCCAGGGAGACGGCAGGACGGCAGATGAGGCCGCGACGGTGACTGGTGAGAGTACCGGCCGTGCCGTCGTGCCTTACGATCCAGTCAAGTTTCAACATGACCAGAAGACCGTCGAGGCGGGTTTCTGGAAGAAGCTGCGCCGCGTTGCCAGCAAACTGCCGTTTCTCGACGAATTGCTGGCGGCCTATTATTGCGCCATCGATCCGGCGACGCCGCTGCGGGTCAAGGCGGTTCTCTTTGGTGCCCTGGCCTATTTCGTCATGCCGGTTGATCTCATTCCCGATTTCATCGCCTGGTTTGGCTTTACCGACGATGCCGCTGTCCTCTATGCCGCCATCCGCAGTGTCGCCGGCAGCATCAAGCCGGAACATCGTGATCAGGCGCGTGCCAGCCTGACGCGTCTCGCGGATAAATGAAATCGACCCAGCTGTAACCTTCCAGCCCGGCTGTGCCCGCGGAAATTTTTCGCGTGCCGGTGTCGCATAAGCTCAATCCGACATGGCACGATGCCGCTATCTTCCGCCCTGCGCGACCGGGGGAGCGGGGCGTCCGTCCATCCTGTGATGATTCCGTGTCAGGGCCTTGCCTGTGCCATTACGGCCGGAATTGGCCCCCGGAATTGGCCCGGGGATTTGCCTTGTCAAAGCCCCATACGCGCCGCAGATTGTAAACCCTGGCGACCATAGCCACGCTGGCGCTCGGCCAGCATCTGGGGTCGATAATTGCGCTACTGACCGGGCGCGATGACTGGATAAGGAAAGACGAGCGGCGATGACCGAGAAGCTCTGGGAACCAAGCACAGCGGCGATCGCCGCCAGCAACATGACCGCCTTCCGCAGCCAGGTGGCGCGGGACTGGCAGGTCGATCTGGCGGATACCATCGCGCTTCGCCAATGGTCGGTGACCGAGATCGAGAAATTCTGGACGACACTCTGGCGCTATGCCGAAGTGATCGGCGAGGGGCCGGGCCAAGCGCTGGTCGATGGCGACAAGATGCCGGGGGCGCATTTCTTCCCCGATGCCAAGCTGAACTTCGCCGAGAATCTGCTGCGCTATTCACACCAGCCCAGCCATCAGAACCGCGATGCCATCGTCTTCTGGGGCGAGGACAAGGTAAAGCGGCGGCTGAGCCATGGCGATCTCTGGGACCGCGTCATCCGCCTCGCCACCCATCTGCGCAGCCTCGGCCTGCAACCGGGCGACCGTGTCGCCGGCTTCATGCCGAATATGCCGGAATCGGTGATCGGTGCTTTGGCGGCTTCCGCGATCGGTTGCATCTGGTCGTCCTGCTCGCCGGATTTCGGCGTCCAGGGTGTGCTCGACCGTTTCGGCCAGATCGAGCCCAAGGTGCTGCTGACCGCCGATGGCTATTGGTATAACGGCAAGTCCTTCGACAGCCTCGCCCGGGTGACCGAATTCCTCCAGGGTCTGCCCAGCGTGCAGCAGGTCATCGTCGTTCCTTATCTCGCTGAGCAGCCCGATATCGCCGCCGTGCCGAAAGCGGTGCAGCTGGCCGATGTGCTGGCGGCGCAGCCGGCGCCGCGCAGCGACTTCGCTTTTTCGCGCCTGCCGTTCAATCACCCGCTCTATATCATGTATTCCTCGGGCACCACCGGTGCGCCGAAATGCATCGTCCATGGTGCTGGCGGCACGTTGCTGCAGCACCTCAAGGAACACAAGCTGCATGGCGATGTGAAGCCGGGTGACCGCGTCTTCTACTTCACCACCTGCGGCTGGATGATGTGGAACTGGCTGATCTCTGGCTTGGCCAGCGGTGCCGCGCTGATGCTGTTCGACGGCTCACCTTTCGCGCCGGACGGCAACATCCTGTTCGATTATGCCCAGGCGGAAAAGTTCACCCTGTTCGGTACCTCGGCGAAATGGATTGATGCCTGCCACAAGGCCGGGATCGAGCCGATGAAAACCCACGATCTCTCCAGCATCCGCATGCTGACCTCGACCGGCTCGCCGCTGGCCCCCGAGAGCTTCGACTATGTCTATGAGAAGGTGAAGCAGGATGTCTGCCTGTCGTCGATCTCCGGCGGCACCGATATCGTTTCCTGCTTCATGCTCGGCAATCCGACTGGGCCGGTCTATCGCGGCGAGATCCAGATGCGCGGCCTCGGCATGGCGGTCGAGGTCTGGAACGACGATGGCAAGCCGGTGACCGGCGAGAAGGGCGAGCTCGTTTGCGTGCGGCCCTTCCCCTGCATGCCGGTCGGCTTCTGGAACGATCCCGACAACAAGCGCTACAAGGCAGCCTATTTCGAGCGCTACGCCAATATCTGGCATCACGGTGATTATGTGGAGCTGACCGAGCATGGCGGCATCGTCGTCTTCGGCCGCTCCGATGCCGTGCTCAATCCAGGCGGCGTGCGCATCGGCACGGCCGAGATCTATCGCCAGGTGGAGAAGCTGCCCGAGGTGATCGAGAGTATCGTCATCGGCCAGGATTGGGACAATGACGTGCGGGTGGTGCTGTTCGTGCGGCTGCGCGAAGGCCTCAAGCTGGATGACAAGCTCGCTGACAAGATCAAGAAGCAGATCCGTAGCAATACCACGCCGCGCCATGTGCCGGCGAAGATCATCCAGGTGACGGATATTCCCCGCACCAAATCCGGCAAGATCGTCGAGCTTGCCGTGCGTGACGTGGTGGCGGGGCGGCCGATCAAGAACAAGGAGGCGCTCGCCAATCCGGAAGCGCTGGATCTCTACAAGAATTTACCGGAGCTCAAGAAGTGAGCATTGCCCCTGGTTACACCGTCAATCCGCTGCTGGCCGGTGTCGCGGCACCGCCGATCGCCGAGGCTCATAGCTGGATCAAGGATCGCACCTTTCCGGCCGATAAGCCGCTGATCGATGTCTGCCAGGCGGTGCCGGGCTATCCGCCACCCAAGGCGCTCACCGATCATCTGGCCGGGATCATCGGCGAGCCGTCTTCCTCACGCTATACCGATATCGAAGGCCTGCCGCCCTTGCGTGCGGCCCTCGCCGCCGATATCGCCGGCGTCTATGGCGGCAAGGTCGATGCAGCGAATGTGCTAATCACTGCCGGCTGCAACCAGGCCTATTGCCTGACGACGGCAGCCCTGGCCAAGGCCGGCGAAGAAATCATCCTGCCGCTGCCCTATTACTTCAATTACCAGATGTGGCTCGACATGCAGGGCATCCGCGCCCGTCATGTCGCCTTCCGCCCGGATAACGGCGGGATCCCCGACCTCGACGAGGTGGCAGCGGCGATCGGTCCGGGCACCAAGGCATTGCTGCTGATCTCGCCCAACAATCCGACCGGCGCGGTCTATCCGCCGGCGGCGATCCGCGCCTTCTATGAGCTGGCGAAATCGCGCGGCATCGCGCTCATCCTTGATGAGACTTATCGCGATTTCATGCCGCATGACGCGGCACCGCATGACCTCTTCCAGGATCCCACCTGGGAAAGCACGCTGATCCATCTCTACAGCTTCTCGAAAGTCTTCTGCCTGACCGGTTATCGTGTCGGCGCACTGGTCGGTGCCCCGGCTCTGGTCGACGAAGTCGCCAAGGCGATGGACACGGTGGCGATCTGCGCCCCGCGCATCGGTCAGATGGCGGCGATCAACGGCCTCGCCGCGCAAAGCGACTGGCGCCATGGCAATACCCTGCTGATGCGCGACCGTCTCGAGGCTTTGCGCAGCGCTTTCAGCCGCAACGATCTCGGTTATGAGCTGGTCAGTGCCGGCGCCTATTTCGCCTATCTCCGTCACCCGCATCGCGGCAAGACGGCGACCGAGGTGGCGCGCCGCCTGGTTGACCGCCAGAACCTGCTGTCGCTGCCGGGCTCGATGTTTGGGCCGGGCCAGGAGGATTTCCTGCGCGTCGCCTTTGCCAATGTGGAGAAGGAAAAGATGGCGGAGATCGCCGCCCGTCTGGTGGCGGATGCGGCGGGCTGACGCTTGGCGCCAGCCCGCAGACAGCGCTATTGGGTCAGAAGCTGCAGCTTCGGCGTCACATAGAGGATCAACAGCCAATTGCCTGCCAGGATGGTGAAGACCATGAAGAACAGCAGGACGTAACGCTGGAAATCCGCTTCGCGGCGATTGGTGAAGCCGCGGAGGAGGCGGAAGGTGCTGGAGAAGCGCTCGGCGACATAAGCCAGCTTCTCGCGTTCGGTATTCTGCCAGAACTGATAGATCATCAGCGAATAGATGCCGCCGATGCTGGCGAGCAAGCTGAAGGCAATGGTCGACTTCAGCGCCCAGACGGATTCGCCGACATAGCTGGCATAGATCGACAGCAGCACGAACAGCGCCAGGATGCCGCCCATGCTCTGCCATTGCTGGGACTTGGCGAAGCGAATGCTGAGCGCGCATTCGTTGTACATCATCAGGAGTTCGGCATGGGTCGATTCCTCCAACGAACTCGGTTCGTCGGGCGCCACTTCGGCGTCTTCGGAGTCGACCTGTTTCTGCTGAGCCATCATCAACCAGAGGTTATGAACGCTATAGTGAGCTTGTCTTAAAAAAATTAACGAATATTAAACGCGTTCCCGAGTCGGCGATGGTATCCCCACCGGCCCGGCAACGCATTTGAAGGGGTGGTTGCCGGCGCCTTTATAGCGTCGAGGCCGCTTCCAGCAGTTTCGGATCGACATCGACCCGGTAGCCATTGACCAGGCGGTTCGTCTCGTTGGCCATGCCGATGACCGCCATCAGCTCATGGCGCATTGCCGCCGTCATGCCGGCCCGGCGGGCCGAGGCGGTATGCGAGACGGTGCAATATTCGCAGCCATTGGTGACCGAGACGGCGAGATAGATCAGCTCCTTGGTCAGGGGATCGAGAGCGCCTGGCGCCATGATCTGCTTCAGATCCTCCCAGGTGCGCTTCAGCGTCTTCGGATCATTGGCGAGGACCTTCCAGAAATTGTTGATCCAATCGACCTGACGGGTCGCCTTGATGTCGTCATAGACCGCCTTCACTTCCGGCGAGGCTTCGTGTTCTTCGATCATCCTGGTGAGGGCCATAGGGAGCGTTCCTTCTGTGCGTAAAAGAAGCGCATTCTGCCCATCGGGCCGGGCATGGAAAAGAGCTAACCGGTTACGGCCGTCATGTTGGCTGCGCTGCGGTTCGCGAGGGCAATATCCGCGCCGACAGCGAGCAGGATGATGGCGCCGCCGACCAGGGTCGCCTGGCTGACTGTCTCGCCGAAGGCCAGCCAGACCCAGAGCGGCGCCAGGGGTGCGTCGAGTGCGCCGACCAGCGCCGATTCCATGGCGGAGACGCGCCTTGTGCCCGCCGCCAGCAGCAGAAAGCCAAGCCCCATCTGGGCGATGCCGAAAAGGACAAGGAGGCCGATCTGGTTTGCACTCACGTTGCCGATCGTGGCGAAAGGCAGGGCCACCAGACTGCCCAGAAAGCAGGACGCGGCCGCAACCTGCAGCGTATCGATCTCCCGGTAGCGTCGGAAACAGACGGTCAGCGCGGCCATGGCGCAGGTCATGCCGAAAGCCAGGAGATCACCGCGCCAATGACCGGCGGACCAGCCATCGCTGACCATGATGACGACGCCGGCCAGCGCCAGGATACTGGCGCCGATGGTGCGCCAGGCACTCTTCTCGCGGACCACCAGCCAGGCGAGGATCGCGGTGACGAAGGGGACGGTTGCATAGATCAATGCGACATCGGCAACCGGAGCGGCCCGTAGCGCATTGAGAAAGCAGATCATGCCCAGGGTGGACCAACCGGCAATGACCCAGCCGGATTTGCCCATCAGCCGGATGGGTTGACCGTTGTGGGCGCGGCGCAGGAACAGCAGCAGGAGCATGAAGACGCCGGCGAAAAGACCGCGCCAGAACAGCAGCGACCAGACATCGAGCGGGATGAGACGGGTGAAGAAGCCGGCGGTGCTATAGGCGACAGCCGAGCCGGTCACCAGAACAAGGCCCAGGTGATGCTGGCTGAGGTTATATCGGCCCGTCATCGACATCGACGCTGCTCCCTGATGATGGCATGGTCAGGCGGATGCTAAAATCCGTAATGCCGAGAATCATAGGAGCAGCCTGCTGACATCGTCGTGTCAGCAGGCATTTGAGGACGGAGCATGCGACGGGCGGATCGCCTTTTCGACATCATCCAGGCGCTGCGGCGGGCAGGCGGGCCACTGACTGCGGCCCAGCTGGCGGAACAACTTGAGGTAACGGTCCGAACCGTTTACCGCGACATCGCCAGCCTGCAAGCGAGCCGGGTGCCGATCGAAGGTGCTGCCGGCCTCGGTTATATGCTGCGGCAAGGCTTCGACCTGCCGCCCTTGATGTTCACCCGCGACGAGATCGAGGCGATCCTGGTTGGCGCCCGCCTGATCAAACGCACCGGCGATCCCGGCCTGCAGGCGGCGGCCGAGGGCGTCCTCTCCAAGCTGAGCGTCGCACTGCCGCCGCATCTCCGGGATCATCTCGATCTCGCCCCGGTCTATGTCTCGCCGGCCGGGGCGGTGACGCCGCAACAGGCCGACCTCAACGATATTCGCACCGCCATCCGCGACCGCCGCAAGCTCAGGCTCAGCTATGTCGATGCCGAGGGGCAAGCGACTGACCGTGTCGTGCTGCCGCTCGCCATCGCCTATTTCGTCGAGGCGACCCTGCTCTGCGGCTGGTGCGAATTGCGCCAGGGGCAACGCAATTTCCGCCTCGACCGGATTCGGGAGATGGCCCTGCTAGAGGATAGTTTCGCCGCCGAGCATCCGCGGCTGATGGCGGAGTGGCTGGCAAGCCAGCAGCAATCACCGGCCTGAGCAGCGGCTTCTTGTTGTCGACGTCTTCCGCATGCTGACACAACGCGGTCAGCAGCCCCTCCTTATGCTGTGCAGCCAATCCAAGGAGGATGAGATGCTGCCCTTTGCCACGCGCTCGATGACATTTGAAGCTCTCTGGCTGGTGACCTTCCAGGCGCCGCGCGAGGATGTGGCGCGGATCATGGCAGCGGTCACCGAGGTAACGTCGTTGCGGATGGGCAAATACGATCGCAATGCCTTCGAGACGGCAACCGGCATTGAACATTATCGGCCGCTGGAAGGTGCCGCCGCCGGTGCCGAGAGCGAAACCCGCCTGCGCCCCGGTGTCGCCGAAGTCAGTTTTCAGCTGCCGCGCGATGCGGCCTTGCTGGACCGGGTGGTCGAGGCGATCTTCGCCGTCCACAGCTATGAGGAGCCGGTCATCCTGCTGCGTGAGATCCTCGCCAGCCGGTCACGCGGGTTGCCCGATAAAGACAATCCCCACCGCTGGTGGAACCAGGGTGGGGATTGGAAGAAAACAACCGAGGTGTCGGTTTAAGCATTCGCCTCAATACATATGCTGGCCGCCATTGATCGACAGGGTCGAGCCGGTGACGAAGCCGGCATCGTCGGAGATCAGGAATAACACGCCGCGGGCGATTTCCGAGGCCTTGCCGAGGCGGCCGACGGGGATCTTGGCGACGATCTTCTCCAGGACGGCGGGCGGTACCGCGCGCACCATATCGGTGTCGATATAGCCCGGCGCGATCGCGTTCACGGTGATGTTCTTCGCAGCGCCTTCCTGGGCCAGCGCCTTGGTGAAGCCGTGGATGCCGGATTTTGCCGCAGCATAGTTGACCTGGCCGTATTGGCCGGCCTGGCCGTTGATCGAGCCGATATTGACGATGCGGCCGAAGCCGCGATCGCGCATGCTGTCGATCACGCAGCGGCACATGTTGAAGCAGGAGCTGAGATTGGTGTGGATCACGCATTCCCACTGTTCGGCGGTCATGCGGTGGATGGTGCCGTCGCGGGTGATGCCGGCATTGTTGACGACGATATCGACCGGGCCGAGATCCTTGCTGATCTGGGCAATGGCATCCTTCACCTGGTTGAAATCGGCAACGTCGAATTTATAGACGGCGATGCCGGTTTCCTTGTTGAAGGCCTGGGCGGCTTCGTCATTGCCGGCGTAGTTTGCTGCGACCGTGTATCCGGCCGCTTTCAAGGCGGTTGAAATCGCGGCGCCGATGCCACGGGTTCCGCCGGTGACGACTGCTACTCTGCTCATTGCTGCCTCCCTACGCTGATTAGCTACGCTGCTTTTTTATCACTCTAAGGCCAGTTGCCGCCGCCGGCTGTACCGACGGCGGCGTTGTCAGACGGGTTAGCGTTCGACCGTCAGCGCGATGCCCATGCCGCCACCGATGCAGAGCGTGGCGAGGGCCTTTTTCGCGTTACGCTTCTGCATCTCGAAGAGAAGCGTCGTCAGCACCCGGGCGCCCGAGGCGCCGACCGGATGGCCGAGGGCGATGGCGCCGCCATTGACATTGACCTTGGCGGTATCCCAGCCGAGATCCTTGTTGACGGCACAGGCCTGGGCGGCGAAGGCCTCATTGGCTTCGATCAGATCGAGATCGTCGATCTTCCAGCCGGCCTTGGCAAGCGCCGCGCGGCTGGCCGGGATCGGGCCCGAACCCATGACGGCCGGATCGACGCCACAGGTCGCCCAGGAAACGATGCGGGCGAGCGGGGTCACGCCACGCTTGGCCGCGTTGTCGGCCGACATCAGCACCAGCGCAGCAGCACCGTCATTGATGCCGGAGGCATTGCCCGCGGTGACCGTGCCATTTTCCTTGAGGAAGGCCGGGCGCAACTTCTGCAGCACATCGATGGTCGTGCCGTGCTTCGGGTATTCATCGGCATCGACGATGGTGTCGCCCTTGCGGCCCTTGACCGTTACCGGCGCGATCTCGTCCTTGAACTTGCCGGCCTTCTGCGCCGCTTCCGCCTTGTTCTGCGAAGCAAGGGCGAAGGCGTCCTGCTGTTCGCGGGTGATCTGCCAGCGCTGCGCCACATTCTCGGCAGTGACGCCCATATGGTAGTTGTTGAAGGCGTCGGTCAGCGCGTCATAGATCATGGTGTCGACCATTGGCGAATTGCCCATCTTCACGCCGTTGCGCAGATGCATGCAATGCGGCGCCATGCTCATGCTTTCCTGGCCGCCGGCGACGACGATGTCGGAATCGCCGTTGCGGATCGCCTGGTAGCCAAGCGCCACCGCGCGCAAGCCGGAGCCGCAGAGCTGGTTGATCTGATAGGCCGTCTTCTCGACCGGGATGCCGGCCGCGACCGCCGCCTGGCGAGCCGGGTTCTGGCCTTCGCCAGCGGTCAGGATCTGACCGAGAATGACTTCGGAAACTTCGGCGGGATCGACCTTGGCGCGCTTCAGCGCCTCGATGATGGCGATCTTGCCAAGTTCATGGGCGGCCAGGCTGGACAAGGCCCCGTTGAAGGAACCGACTGGCGTACGGGCGGCGGAAGTGATGACGACGTCGGTCATGGGGAAACTCCTTGGATGGGATGGGTTATTCTCTGTGCAACGCAATATCGACGGTATGGTTTCGCCGTCTTGAGTTCAAGCGCCGATTCGCCTGCAGGTGGCACCTGCCCGGGCGCTGCTTCAACGCGCCGCAGCCGCGCTTTTTACGACCTGTGGCGCTGCTGATCGATCCAGCCCCGGA
>DATMUQ010000682.1:0-2476 GCA_035563795.1 Terriglobales bacterium
CCCCGCCGGCACCGGCGATGATCACCTTCAGGCCGCGGCCGCGCGCCGTCTGAGCATACTCCACCATGCGCTGGGGCGTGCGGTGCGCGGATACGATACGCACTTCATGCGCTACATTAAATTCAGCCAGGATCTCAACGGCATGGCGCATGGTTTGCCAATCAGACTGGCTACCCATGATGACGCCGATCAAGGGCTGAGCGGAGACCATATTCCCGAACCTGTTTTCTGTGCGGCAGAGCGGCGCGCATTATAGGGACGGTCGCCCGGGTGGCAAGGCGCATCGCTCAGGGTAGTTGGCATGGGCAAACGCCAAGTGCGCCGTTCGCGGTATCCCTTGCCGGCTGACGACAAACTTTCTCAACCATATCGGTCTTTCCCTTCACCGGAATCTGCGCCGGAGTAACGGCGATTTAACCAATACATGGCATTGTGACTTTGAGAAAAACACTAGGACTCGACACCTGTTTGGCCGATATCACATCGCCGACTGGCCGCTTCCCCAAGTTGATCTCAGGACCGATATGCGACGGGCGGAAAACAAGATGCCGTCTTTGGATGGGAAGAGCCGATGAAAGTCCGCAGCCGGACAACGCCGGGAGCGACACGCACGTCCGCTGCGCGTCCGGCCGCCGGTGTCACTAAATCCTCCAAGCCGAGTGCCGTCAGCATCGCCGAAGCAGCGGCCGCTGCGCCCGCAGATCGTGTCGCCTTTCTTGGTCTCAGCGAAGGCGAATTGTCGCCCAATGTCCGGCTTGCGTTGCAGACGCTGCTCGATGAAGTCAGCCATCTGCGCGATGAGCTCGACCAGACGCGCAAGCGCATCGCACATCTCGAGCAGCTCGCCGATGAAGATGCGATGCTGCCGATCTCCAATCGCCGCGCCTTTGTCCGCGAATTGACGCGCATGATCTCTTATGCTGAGCGCTATAATTCCACCGGCAGTGTGCTCTATTTCGACGTCAACGGCATGAAGGCGATCAACGATCGCTATGGCCATGCCGCCGGCGACGCTGCCCTGGCGCATTTCGCCCGCCTGCTGGTCGAAAACGTCCGTGATACCGATGTGGTCGGCCGCCTGGGTGGCGATGAATTCGGCGTCATCCTGGCCCAGGCCAATGAACGCCAGGCACAGGAGAAGGCGACGACGCTGCTGCGTATCATCCATGCGACGCCGTTCGACTGGCAGGGCGCGGAGCTCATGCTGTCCTGCGCCGTCGGCATCCATCAGTTTCTTGCCAAGCAGAGTGCCGAGACCGCCATCACGGCAGCCGATGCCAACATGTACAAGGTGAAGCGCCGGCATTACGAGAGCAAGGCTCAGCGCGAAGCCGCGGCAGCCCGGCTTGATGACGATTTATCCGAAGAGATGGATGATGGCATGCCGGCCAACGATCCCGATCCCTCGATCCCCGAGATATGAGCATCCCCCCCGGTGAAACATCCGGGAGGCACCATCCAGTTCCCGCAGCAGACGTAACGCGTCAGGCGATGATGTCGGGCAGGAGCTTGCTTTCGAGCTGGATGATCTGATCCTTCAGCATGAGTTTGCGCTTCTTCAGCCGCTGGATCTGCAGTTGATTGAAGGGGGAGGTTTCGCTCAGTTGCCGGATGACGTCATCGAGGTCGCGATGCTCGCTGCGTAATTCCTCGAGCCTCACGCGCATTTCATTAATACCGATCATCACGGCGCCAGCATCCTCCCGCTGAGAGGCAAAAACTATATCCTAAAACCCTTTCCGCGTCATCGTTTCAGTTCATGGCCGGCTGCTTTCCGAGGCCCAATCTTTAGCCGCCCCGGTGATGAGACGGACCGCGCAGCGGCCGGAAGAGGGGACGGGGGGCATATCGCACCTCGCCGGTTGCCAGGGCCAAGGTAAAGACGATACAGATGCAGGATCACTTCCTTGGAGCAGGCCCCATCCCATGGCCGATAAATTCGATCTCCTCATCCAAAATGGCCAAGTTTTCACCCCGAACGGGCTGGAACCGGCGGATATCGCCGTCAAGGACGGCAAGATCGCCAGTATCGGCCGTTTTTCCGCTGGCCAGGCTGCGACGGTTCTGCCGGCCGAAGGCCTGACGGTGCTGCCGGGTGCCATCGATAGCCAGGTGCATTTCCGCGAGCCGGGCTTGACCCATAAGGAAGACCTGCAAAGCGGCACGGCCGGGGCGGCGGTGGGCGGCATCACCGCCATCTTCGAAATGCCCAATACCAGCCCCAATACGCTGACAGCGGCCGATCTCAAGGCCAAGCTCACCGCAGCCAAGGGCCGGGCCTGGGTCGATCATGCCTTCTTCATGGGCGCCTCGGACGAGAATGCCGACCAGCTGGACCAGCTGGAGCTGCTGCCGGGCTGTGCTGGCGTCAAGATCTTCATGGGCTCATCCACCGGCAGTCTGCTGGTGGCTGATGACGAGACGCTGGAGCATGTGTTGCGCCGTGGCCGCCGTCGGGTCGCCATCCATTCGGAGG
>DATMUQ010000683.1:0-6390 GCA_035563795.1 Terriglobales bacterium
GGATGATCTCGCTGACGAATTCTTCCTGGCGATAAGCCATCACATGCACGCCCGCCACACCCTCGATCTCGCTGATCTCCTGGATGAGGTCGATGGCAAGCTGCTTGCCTTCCGCCTTCTCGTTCTTGGACTTTTCCATCCGCTCGATGATCGCATCGGGGATATGCACGCCCGGCACATTGCTGCGCATCCAGCGCGCGGTCTTCGATGAGGGCAGCGGGCCGACACCGATCAGGAAGAAAGCCTTTTCATGCAGGCCCTGTTCGCGCACCTGCGCCATGAAGCTCCGCAGCAGCGGCACGTCATAGCAGTACTGGGTCTGGATGAACTGCGCCCCGGCATTGATCTTCTTGGCGATATGAACGCCGCGATACTGATAGGGCGGCGCGAAGGGGTTGGCGGCGGCGCCCAGGAACACTCGGGGCGGCGTCGTCAGCTTGCGGCCGGAGAGGAACTTGCCCGTATCGCGCATGCCGCGGATGCATTCGAGGAGCGAGGTCGAGTCAAAGTCGAAGACCGGCTTCGCCTGCGGTTGGTCGCCCGCTTGCACACCGTCGCCGGTCAAGCAAAGGATGTTCTGCACGCCCATGGCGGAGGCGCCCAGCACATCGCCCTGAATGGCGATGCGGTTCCGGTCGCGGCAGGAGATCTGCATGATGACGGCATAGCCGGCGCGGGTCAGCAGCGAGCAGATGCCGACCGAGGACATATGCACATTGGCGCCGGAAGCATCGGTGGCGTTGATCGCGTCGCAGACTTCCGAGAGCACCACGGCGCGGTCATAGACGTCGCGCGGATCGGCTGAGTCAGGCGGATTGAGTTCGGCGGTGACGGCGAAGCGACCGGAGCGCAGCACACGCTCGAGACGGCCCTGCGACGAATGACCCGCCTTGTCCGGCAGCGGCGCGCCGGGATCCCATGTCGGGGGAAGATCCGGATTCATGCTGCTTTCCCTTCACCCTTGGGGCCTTCATCTTTCTTGGCGGCATCACCAGCCGCGGCACCCTCGGCCTTCGGCGCCGCTGGCTTGGCAGCAGGCTTCTTCGGCGGGGGCGGGGCAAACTCGCCGATCTTCTTGGTCATGCGCACGACACGCAGCCAGGAGGACTTGCCCTTGATGCTGTTATCGACCGGCTTCTGCACATCGCCGATGGCATCGACGCCGACCTTGACCGAGGAGCCGGGCGCCATGCGCTCGGCACCGGCCCAGCCCTGCACCCAGACACACTTCATCTCCGGCTTCACTTCGCAATGGCCGTTGGGGCGGACGCCGCCGCAAGGTCCGTTGCGCAGGGTCTTCGGGCAATTCATCGGGCAGGACATGCCGGTCGAGGAGAGGGCGCATTGACCGCACATCTGGCAGTCGAAGAGAAAGCCTTTCACGACTTTCTCGGTCACCTCGAAAGGCTTCTCCAGCCGCTGATAGCCGATCGCATTCCACAGCGGGTGGAGAGCGATCATGGCCTTCTCGAAGCCCTTGTAGAAGAGATTGAGGCCGCGCGCATGGCGCACTGACCAGAGCCGAACCGCATACATGGCGCTCAGCCCTCCGCTTTCGCGGCATCGACGCCGCCGGCTTCGACCAGGGCCTTCAGCCGGTCGTCGGGATAATCGGCTTCCAACTTGGCGGCTGCCTTGTCGGCCTCGGCCTGCAGCTCGTCGCTGACATCGACGCCCGGGGCGCGGCGCCATTCGGCGAGGTAGGAATCGGTGTCGCGCAGATTGGCGCGCATGGCCGCCCGGTCGATCGCCTTTTCGAAGCGCTCGTTCAACTGCACCTTGGCGGTCTCGCGACCCTTCTTGACGATGACCTGGGCGGGAATGTCCCGCCAGTACACGATGGTCAAGCTCGCCATCATTCTCCCTTTCGTCCCCCGGCCCCCGATCGCGCCGGTTAAACTCTCAATGCCGTTTCAGGCCGCCCCGTTCCGCCGCAGCGCATCGGCCATGTAGCTTTCCAGCTCGCCATAGCCGGTATGGCGGTGCAGGAACTCCAGGCCCAGGCGTGCTGCCGCGGCTTCCGCCTTGGCGAGCAGTTTCGGATCGTCGATCTGCGACAGATAAACCACCCGCCGGTAATTGCCGAAATAGGCATCGCGCAATTCCGGGTGGCGGTCCAGCGCCAATCCCTGCCAGATCAGCCGGTCGAAATGCCGAACCAGATAATCCGTCAGATAGAACGATCCCGGCTCCTCATCCGAAAGCTGGGTGAAGTCCCGGCTGCCGGCGAAGAACTCGTAGCAATGTGGTCCGGCGATCCGCTCGACGCCCTCTTCCTGGAGGACCTGGTCGAGCTCGCCACCGGTGCCGCAATCGCCATAAAGCACGACGATCCGGTTGTATTTCTTCTTGCCTGCCCGGATCTTGGCCCGCACCCCGGCGGGGATCCGCTGGGGATAATTGTGCCAGATCGCCGGCAGACAGGTGACGTCGAGCCGCTCCTTCCAGCCATGTTGGCTGGTCAGCGCCACGATCTCACGCCCGAGGGCGCCGCAGGCAATAAACAGGGTTCGGTCCGATTGGGCGGCCATCTGCTGCTCCCGCTCTCCTACCCGGTCTTCTCCACATCACCATGCCAGAATTTCTAGGCGCCGGCCGGTAGGCCGGCTGCTATTGCCGCGACTGTGGATCGCCGAAAAGCGACGTGAAAATACGTCGCAAATGCGCGGATTTCCAGTCAGTTGAGGGGGGTGGACGAGCCGGAGCGCGCTTTCCCGGCGGCCTGTTGCGCCCGTGTGCCATTACGGGGTGTCCCATCACGCGGTGTCCCGCTGCGGGATTGGACATCCTCCAGGACCAGGCGGCCAATAAGCGCATGCCGGCCGGGCGCCAGCATCTTGATCAGCAGCCCGAGAGCCAGTCCGAAACCGCCCAGGCCGAAGACGATCCAGGGCAAAGCGTAATAGAGACTGCTGGCCGCCAGCTTGATGCCGACGATGCCGTCCATATGTACGAAGAGCAGATAGACGACATAGGACATGCTGAGGGCACCGATGGCCGGAGCGATGCCGGTCTGCCAGAGGCGGAACTGGTCGCGCCGGGTGAACCAGAAATAGCTGATCACGGCGATCGAGCAGGCAGCCTGGACGATCAGGATCGCCATCACCCCCAATACCGCCAGCAGGGTATAGAAATCATAGGGGCCGAGCAGGCTGTTGAAGCGGAACAGCAGGACGAGCCCCAGCGCGAACAGGGTCTGGATGCTGGAGGCGATATAAGGCGAGCGATAGACGGGATGGGTCTTGCCGAGCCAGCGATCGCTCTGGAACAGGATGCCTTCGCGGCCCAAAGCATAGAGATAGCGGGCCGCGCAATTGTGGAAGGCGAGGCCGCAGGCGAAGGAGCCGGTGATGGTCAGCAGCTGGAAGATGGTGGCGATCCAGTCGCCGAAGCGCAGCCGTAGCGGATTGAGCACGAGATCGATCGGATTGGTGCCCTGGGTGATGGCGATGCTCTGATCGATGCCATTGCCGATGATCGCGGCCCAGGCCACCACGATGTAGAGCAGGCCAATGCCGGTGACGGCGATCATGGTCGCCCGCGGAATGATGCGCTTCGGTTCGCGCGACTCCTCGCCATACATGCCGGTCGTCTCGAAGCCGACCCAGGACCAGAAGGCCATAAAGAGCCCGAAACTGGCCGCCCCACCGGGAATGCTGCGGAACGCACCCAGCGGATTGAGCGCTTCAACATGCCAGGATTGGTCCTTGTTGATGAGCAGGCTGGCAATCACCACGGTCAGCAGGCTCAGCACTTCCAGGCTGAGGAAGACGGCGAGGATCTTCGCGGCGATATTGATGCGGTAGAAGGCCAGCAACCAGTTCAGGGCCAGCATCAGCAAAGCGGGGATCAGCCAGCCGATCTCGATGCCAAATTCGGCCAGCAGGAATTGCTGCAGGAAATATGCGAAAATGCCGACCAGGGAGATTTCGAACACCATATAGGCGAGGCAGGCCAGCAGGCCCGCAGCCAGCCCCATGGTCTGGCCGAGCCCATGCGAGATATAGCCATAGAAGGCACCGGCGGTGGTGATGTGCCGCGAAATGGCGTTATAGCCGATGGCGAAAATCGTCATGATGATGGTGCAGAAGACGAAGGCGCCCGGTGCGTAGATACCGCTGCCAAGGCCGATCACCAGCGGCAGGTTACCGGCCATGGAGGTGATCGGCGCGCAAGTGGCGATCGCCATGACGGCAACGTCGACCAGGCCGACAGCATTTGCCATCAGGGGTTCAGCATAACGGCTGCGGCCAAAACTGATCGCCGTCGCGGCTATTTCGTCGGTTTGCTGCATGAACAGTCGCAAACAGCCTGGTAGGAAAGGAATGAATAGCTCTGGTAACTGTCGGGCTCGCCTCGTTAATATTTAGACAATTACGAGAAATAATGGCACGTATATCAATATCGATAATGCGTATAATCTCCTCTAACCCGGACAGACAAGAACGGGACAGGCAGGTCGGGCATGACGGATGAGCCGATCGACGGCAAACGGCAGAAGCTGATCCAGCGCAAGCAGGAATGGGCGGCCGAAGGGCGGTTGCTGACCGGGCAGACCAGCAGTCGCGAGGTCGACCGGTTGCCGCCGGGGCAGCGCCTGGTGCAGAACTGGCCGGTGCTGGATCTCGGCGTCCATCCCGATATCCCGCGCGACAAATGGCGGCTGCTGGTGGGCGGGCTGGTCGAGCAACCGTTGCGGCTGGATTGGGCCGGCTTCCAGGCCCTGCCGCAGAGCGACTCGATGAGCGACATCCACTGCGTCACCTCCTGGTCGCGCTATGACAATCGCTGGCGCGGGGTGCTGGTGCGCGATCTCATCGCCGCGGTGAAGCCGCTGCCGGAAGCCCAGCATGTCGTATTGGCCAGCTACGATACCTATACGACCAATGTGCCGCTGGCGGAATTCGCCGATGAAGATGTACTCCTCGCCTCCCATTGGGAGGGACAGGAGCTCAGCCGCGAACATGGCGGCCCGCTCCGTGTCATCGTGCCGAAGCTCTATTTCTGGAAAAGTGCTAAATGGCTGAAGCGAATCGAGTTCGTTGCGGCGGATAAGCCCGGTTTCTGGGAAACCCGCGGCTATCACAATCACGGCGATCCTTGGACCGAAGAGAGATATGACGATTAAGATCTGGCTGCGCAGCGCCGCTTTGTCGCTGGGCATGATTTCCACGAAACCCATTCCGACAGCGGTGGCAGAAATGGATTCAGGTTTCGATTTCGACTTCCAGGCCCTGCAAGGTGGCGACCTGCCGCTCGATGCTTATCGCGGCAAGACCGTGCTGGTGGTCAATGTTGCCTCGAAATGCGGCTTCACCCCGCAATACAAGGGTTTGCAGGCCCTGTGGCGGAAGTATCGCGATCGCGGCTTCGTTCTCCTTGGCGTGCCGAGCAATGATTTCGGCGCCCAGGAACCGGGCACCGCGGCGGAGATCGCGCAGTTCTGCACAGCCAACTACCATGTCGATTTTCCGCTGACCGCCAAGGTGCCGGTGACCGGCTCCAAGGCGCATCCGTTTTATAAATGGCTGGAAGCGAAGCTCGGCGATGAGGGACGGCCGCGCTGGAACTTCCATAAATATCTGATCGCCGCGGACGGCCATGTGATCGGCGGCTTCTCCTCGCGCGTGGCGCCAGACGATCCCAAGCTGCTGCAGGCGATCGAAGCCAATCTGCCGCACTGACGGGGGCGATCAGCCTGCCGCCGCGGCTGTGTTGTTTGCGGCGCGGGGCGCAAGGTCCCGTGCATCGGCCAGAGCATAGACCGCGACCGTGCCGCTGCGGCCACGCAGCGGCAAATCATGCGGTGTGGCCGCGCCGAGATCGACTCCCGACAAATCGGCCACACGTTGTGAGATCAGCAGTTGGCAGCCGAATTCCTTGGTGGCGGTTTCCAGCCGGCTCGCCGTGTTGACCGTGTCACCGATCGCGGTCATCGCCTGGGCGCCGGCAAAGCCCATCTCACCGACGATGGTGGGGCCGACATGAATGCCGATACCGATCCGCAACGGTTCAGCGAGGTCATGTGCCATCAATCGGTTGAGCTGCTCCAGATTGACCGACATGGCGATCGCCGCCTTGACCGCCTGATGACAGGCGGTAGCCGGATCGACATCGAGGCCGAACAGGGCCATCACGCCATCGCCGATGAATTTGTCGACCCGTCCGCCGGCCTGGCTGACGGCTTCGCCCATGGCGCGAAAATAGCGGTTGAGCAGGAAGACGACGTCATAGGGCAGGCGGTGCTCGGAGAGCTGGGTGAAGCCGCGGATATCGGCGAAGAGCACGGCGATCTCGCGCTCCTTGCCGTGATGGTGCTCGGCATGGGCGAGACCCTGGCGCGGTGCCGCCATCGGCGGCAATAGCGGCGCGATGGTCACTTCGCCGGTG
>DATMUQ010000684.1:0-2343 GCA_035563795.1 Terriglobales bacterium
CTTATCCCTTATATTATCTTTCTTTTTTAAAAGAAGAGAAGAAGAAGGAGCGGACAAAGCCGCAGGCATAGCCGCTCTGGCGAGGCGGTGCCCGCTTCTTATCTGCCAGGATGGGTGTTTGTTTTAACCGCAACCACGCAACCAGCCAGCGAGGCCGCTCCCGGCGTTGCGGCGGCCGGCGCTCAGGCATTTGCTGCATACCGTGAGATGCCTGATCCGATGGCAGCGGCGATTGCGACTGTCACGGCTCTTGTCTAGCTTGAACAAGTGCGGGTCGGGATGGCGACTCCGCGCCGCGACGAACCGCAGCCGGCTTCGTCATTCGGATTGGTGATGCCAAAGTGGCATGCCCTGGGAGCCGGGACGCCCGGGCGCAGAATGGCCGATGCCGGGTGGCGTGATGTCTGATGGCTGGCGATGGGTCCGTGGCGGCGACAGCGTTGGGGGATGGGCCGAATGGCAGGCAGTGCAGCAGTGATGGACGGCGCCCGTGACCGGGTTGGCCGGCGGCAGGAACGCCGCAAGACGCGCCGGCTCGGCGCCTTATTGCTCGCGGCGCTACTCCTGCCGGCAGCGTTCACCGGCAACGCCGCTTTCGCCCAGCAGAACAATAGTGGTGCTGACGAGCCGGTGGTGGTGCAGCCCGATAACAGCCTGCCCGATACGGTGCAGACGCCGGTCTTCGCCGCCTTCTGGCAGCGCTTCCGCGCGGCGGTCCGGGCCAATGACCGCGGCCAGCTCCAGGCGATGACGCAGCTTCCCTTCGACTTCAACGGCAAGAGCTATGGCGCCGCGGATTTCGCCGCCCTGGCCAAGCAGCTCTATGACGCCAAGACGCGCCATTGCCTGCTCAGCGAGACGCCGCTGCACGACCAGGACATGTATGAGGTGTTCTGCGGCGAGACCGTCTATGTCTTCGGCACCGATCCCGATCTCCCCGATTACGCCGCCAGCAATCCCGATGGCAGCGCCTGGCGCCTGATCGAGATCGGCGCCAATGATTGAGGGATAGCCGACATCCCCAAAAAGGACCGCTAAGACAGCAAGGATATCATGCCCGCAGATGACTTGATGACCTTCGACGATCTATGGGATGCCTTGTCGGAGGCAGCGACATGGCAGATCACCATTGGCGCAAGCGGCGCGTTCAGGGGCCATTACGGCAGAAAATATCGCCTGCTCCAGACATGGAGCACATACGGCGAAGAAAAGATAATCGACATCCCTCAGCAGGACGGAACCTCCATTCACCTGTCGAAACCGCTGCAGGCAATGTATTACGCCCGTTCGGATGTGATTGAGGATCCGGCGATCCAAGCAGTGCTCCGACAGCTCTCAGTCGAGGCCAAACCGGAGGCCGCGCATCTGCGGCGCAAGGCCGATTATCTGATGGAACGATCGGATATTGCCGCTGCACGCCCCATACTGGAACAGATATTCGACGGCAGGGATGCCGCGGTCGCCAATGAGCTGGGCTATATCCATAGCCGCCACGGATCGACTGAATTCGACCCCGATAAGGCAATTGCCTATTTCGCGATTGCTGCGAAAGACGGCGATACTTATGCCCAACATCAGCTGGGGGGCATTTTCCGCCGACGCGGCGACATCGCCGAAGCGATCAAGTGGTATCGCCTGGCGAGCCAAGGCGGTTCGGCGCAATGTTCCTACAATCTCTACCGCTTGCTGCGTGATTCCGGCGACGCCGCCGCAGCGGCCAAGGCGCTGTTATGGGCGACGAAACAAGGACATCCCGTCGCGCGCCGGATCTATGCGGTCGAATGTCTTCGCGGCACGCATGGGATAGCACAGATGCCGGCCGGATTGATAAGGCTCACGCGAAACATGCCGGCCCTCTATTGGCATAAGAAGAAGCGCAAATGGTCGGAAGAGAATGGCGGTGCGTGGCCCGTCCGCTAACCCACCACCAGGTCGCTGATCTGGATCACCGGTGTGAGATCGGCGTAATTGGCGATATCCGCCATGACCTCACGCTCACGCTCGCCGATAGCTGAGCCAGGCATAGGTCTCGCTGACACCGTGCGCGTTGGTCGGTGACATCGACACGAACTCGATCCGCAACAGCGGGTCGATGCCATGGACGATGGCGGTCAGCTCCGGCTTTGATAACGTCCAATTGAGGTGATTGAGGCGCCTGCGTTCGGCGCTGCAGGGGAACTGGATGAAGGCCTGGCTCTGCTCGCCCATCAGGCTGATGATGCTGCCGAAATAGCGTGGCAGCTCGCGGGTCGGCACCTTCGAGCAGACATGCCAGGAGCCGATGTAGTCGGGCTTTACCTGCATCACCTGCCACAGCGATTGCGGCGAGATCACCAGCAGATT
>DATMUQ010000685.1:0-3024 GCA_035563795.1 Terriglobales bacterium
CGACCTCCTCCAGCGTCACCAGGCCCGTCGGAGCCGGCAACGGCGTCCGCGCTCGCTGACCCGTTCGCTCGCGATAGAAGCGCGCCAATTGCCGGTAGCCCTGGCGGGCAGAGACGAGCTGCTTCCAGGAGGCAATCGCCAGTTCCACTGGCGCCAGGGCCTTCGCCAGCAGGATCGAGGCAGCAATGATGGAGCCGGCGGATATCTCGCCCTTCAGGGCTAGGTAGACGCCGAGGCCAAGAATGGCGATCTGGATCGACAAGCGGAGAAACTTGGTGAGGCCGGCGATCAGCGCGCTGGTATCGGCGATGCGCACCTGCAGGCCGAGGCCGGCGGCATTGTGCTCCTCCCAGCGCCGCGACAGGGAGCCTGACATCCGCATGGCCCGGGTGACATCGGCATTGCGCATCGCGGTTTCCACCACCTGCCGGCTGCGCATCATCAGCGCACCGGCGGCTTCGGTCTCCCGCCGCGTCAGCAGGTCGTTGACCAGCGCGAGGCTGAGCAGCGCCAGGCCGCTAGCAAGGGCCAGCCAGCCGAACCAGGGATGCATCAGGAACAGCAGGAAGATGAAGAGCGGCATCCAGGGCGCATCAAGCAGGGGATAGACGGCCTGGCCCCCCAGGAAGTACTTGATCTTCAGCAGCGCGTCATACGGCGCCAGGCTGGCGGGCGTCGAGCCAAGGCCAAGATCGATCAGGTCGGGGCCCAATTGCGCCTCGATCCAGGCGCCCAGGCGGTTGACCGTGGCGGTGCGGATGGCGTCAAGCAGTCCCATGACGAGCAAGGCAGCGCAGGCGATCACCGTCAGCCAGAGCAGCGTCGGCATGCTGCCGGAGGGCATCACCCGGTCGAACAGCAGCATCATATAGAGGCTGGTGACGACGGCGAGTAGGTTGATCAGGAAACTGAAAACTGCCACGGCAAGGAGGCTCGGCCGGATCCGGCGCAGAACATCGCTGAAATGAGACTTCGACATCGGCATGCTCGACAATCAGTCCGGCTGCCACAGCCGGCTGTTCCGCAGTCTGCACCGATATGCTTAACAAAACGTGCCCACGCGTCATGGAATCACGGCAAGAAACCTTGCCCCTATGGGCTTATTTTCTCGCAAAAACAATGGCCGGCAGCGCCAGGCTGCCGGCCATATAAATAGAACTGCGCCTCAATGCGCCTGTGCGGCGGCCCGGATCGCCATCTGTTCATCCAACTGACGCTGTTTTTCCTGGCGCCGCATCCAGATGCTGGAGATGAGGACGCCACAGGCAACGATGCTGATGATGATGGTCGCCAGGGCATTGACCTTGGGATCGAGCCCCAGGCGTACCTTGGAGAAGATCACCTGCGGCAGGGTCGTGGTGCCTGGACCGTTGTTGAACTGCGTGATGACAAGATCGTCGAGCGAGATCGTAAAGCAGAGCAGCCAGGAACTGACGATCGCCGGCGCCACGATCGGCAGGGTGATGACGAAGAACACCTTGGTCGGCCGGGCACCGAGATCCATGGCCGCTTCCTCAAGAGACTTATCCAGGCTGAGGAAGCGTGACCG
Organism: Terriglobales bacterium; assembly: GCA_035563795.1. Classification (GTDB taxonomy): domain Bacteria; phylum Pseudomonadota; class Alphaproteobacteria; order Dongiales; family Dongiaceae; genus Dongia_B. The sequence goes on from DATMUQ010000685.1 coordinate 1,550, forward strand.
CATGACCACCGCCGAATACGACATGGTGAAGGTGACATGAGCGATGATCACGGTGATCTGGCCGCGGCCAAGCTGCACACCGAAGAAGTATTGCAGCAATTCGTCAAAGGACACGAACAGCAGCAGCAGTGAAATGCCGGTGATGACTTCCGGCATCACCAGCGGCGCCGTGACCATGCCGCTGAACAGCGTCCGGCCACGGAACTTGGTGAAGCGCACGAGAACATAGCCGGCCATCACACCGAGGATGGTCGCCAGCGTCGCGCTGATAGCGCCGATCTTAATGCTGAAGCCGGCGGCGTCCAGCACCTGCTGGTCATCCAGCAGCAAGCCATACCATTTGGTCGAGAAACCGCCCCAGACGGTCACCAGCTTGCTTTCGTTGAAGGAGAAGATCACCAGCGACACGATGGGCGCGTAGAGAAAGATGAAGCCGAGGATCATGACCAGCAGGATGAACCAGGATTGACGCTGCATGATTATTCAGCTCCGTCCATCTGCTTGTCTTGATAGCGCTGGAAGACCATCAATGGTCCCACCAGCAATACGAGCACGGCGATGGCGATCGCTGAAGCGGTCGGCCAGTCGCGGTTCGAGAAGAACTCATTATAGAGCGTGCGACCGATCATCTGTGTGTTGGGGCCGCCCAAGAGTTCCGGAATGACATATTCACCGACCGCCGGAATGAAGACCAGCATGCTGCCGGCGACAATGCCCGGCACCGACAGGCGCACGGTGATGACGAAGAACGCCTTCAACGGCTTGCAGCCGAGATCCGCTGCCGCTTCCAGCAGCGACAGATCCATCTTCTCGAGATTGGCATAGAGCGGCAGGATCATGAACGGCAGGTAGGAATAGAGGATGCCGACATAGACCGCGAAGTCGGTGTTCATCATCGGGATCGGATCGTGGATGATGTGGAGGCTGATCAGTATGTTGTTGATGACGCCGTTATTCTTCAGAAGCCCGATCCAGGCATAGACGCGGATCAGGAACGAGGTCCAGAACGGTAGGATCACCAGCATCAGGAGGATGTTGCGCGTCGACGGCTTCGAGCGCGCCATACCATAGGCCATCGGATAGCCAAGCAACAGGCAGAGCACCGTGGATACGGCTGCCATGCGGATGGCATTGAGATAGGATCCGATATAGAGCCAATCGCTGACCATATGGCCATAGCTCTGGCTGATATTCAGGCTGAGGCCGGCAGTCTCGCTATCGGGATCAACATGGGTATAAGGCGGCTGGGCGATGACAGAATAAGCGAAGCTGATCTTCAACACGATCAGGAACGGGATCAGGAAGAACAGGGTCAGCCACAGATAGGGCACGATGATGACGGCCCAGCGCGGATGAATCCCGATCGCCAGCAGAAAATGCGTCAGCTTGTCCGCCCATATCATATGGCGGGCCATGCCACCCGGTCTGGATGAACCGTGCGGCAAGGTCGATGTCCTGTTATCCGCCATGATGTC
>DATMUQ010000686.1:0-8194 GCA_035563795.1 Terriglobales bacterium
TCGGCTATGTCATCGACGGCCAGCCTTATGTGACGCCGACCGCCTATTGGCGGACCAGCCGCAAGCTTTATTGGCACGGTTCCTCGGCCAGCCGCATGCTGCGCAGCCAGGCCGGCGGGGTACCGGTCTGCGTTACCGTCACGCAGCTTGATGCCCTGGTGATGGCGCGATCGGGCTTCAACCACTCGCTCAACTACCGCTCGGTGATGGCTTTCGGCACAGCCCATATCATCGACGACATGGACGAGAAGATGCGGGAACTCGACCGCTTCATCGACCGGCTCTATCCCGGCCGCCGTGTCAGCCTGCGCGCCAATGAGGCGCAGGAAATCAAGGCAACGACGGTGATCGGCATGGAGATCGAGGAAGCGGCGGTGAAGATCCGCAACGGCGGTCCGAAGGATGACGAACCCGACTATGCGCTCGATTGCTGGGCCGGCATCATCCCGATCCATCAGGTGATCGGCGCGCCTGTCGCCGACCCGGATCGCAAGAAGGACATCCCCTATCCCGCCGATCTCGGAGACTACGAGGCCGGGACATCGCTTGATGAGGTGATGCTGACCGTTGCCAAGAAGCTCGGCTGAGGCGAGCAATATCTCTCAGACGGCAGAGACCCGGGCGTGCAGCGGCCGCAGATGCTGCACGCCTGCCGGCAATGCCGCGCGCAGCCAGGCTTCCAGCTGCTGCCGCTTGCGCAGATAGAGAATGCCGAGCGCGATGACGCCGATGCCGATCAGTGACAGCGCGAAGGGAAACAGCAGCGAATCGCTGAAGATGCCATCCGCCAGCTCGCCGAGATAGCCGGCCACACCGAAGGCGCCGAACACAGCATAGGCCCGGCGCATCAGGAAGACCGAGAGCAGCAGCAGGATGACGTTGATCAGACAGTAGATCGCCCGTGAGACCTCGCTATTGCTGTCCATCAAGGAGAGCCCGCCCGAGAAGGCGGCGAGACCACAGAGGTGCAGCCAGAAGCCGATATCGCCGGCCTTCCAGGATCTGAGATCGACAGCCCAGGCAACCAGGATCAGGACGAAGCCGAAGGCGGCGGAAACCCGGCAGCGCATCTCCCAGGTGAAATCTTCCCGGTGGAAAATCCAGGGCGTCAAATCCATGGAGAGGAACCACAGCGCCACCGCCATCACCGCCGTGATGAAGGCGAAGGGATAGAAGCGCAAGGCAATGATGCCGGCGAGGATGGTGCCGATATCCATGTAGATCCAGCTGGCATTGATCCATTCGAAGAAGTCGCCATAGGTGGCGACGTCGCCAAACAGCATCGGCTGGAAGCCGAAGGCCACCTGCAGGCCATAGATCGCCAGCGGCGCCATGCTGACCGCGATGGCGATGCAAAGACCACCAGGGGTCCGCAAGCCGGGCCGGCGCCACAACCTGTCGCCGACGATCAGGAAAATGACGGCATAAACGACCGCCGTGATGGTGAGCGCCTTACCGCCCATCTGCTCGAAGGCCAGAGTGGTGAACAGGCCCATGGCGCCGATGACGATCAAGGCGCCGGCATACCAGAAAAGATGGGTGAGATCGAAACGCGGTTTTGTCGCCGAGGCCTGTGCTGCTGCCTCGCCCGATACGATAGGGCGACTAGCCAAAAAACGCTGCAGGGCTTCGGCTTGGTGCGGATCTAGAATGCCGGCCGCGACGGCCGCTTCCAGATCGGTCGCGCCGATCGATAGCTTATTCTCCCCCATAGACGCCCCCGCTCGCATCAGATCTAAAGCCTAGAGACAATAAAATATCATCGATCCCGCGCCGTCGGAAAGCCAGCGATGCGGATCACGAAAGCGCTCAATAGAGACTCTAGAGCAAGGAGCCTTGCGAGCCGGAGGGCGGTGATTCGCTGCTTTTCTTCGCACTGCGGCGCGAGCCAGTTGGGGCTGCCTCACTGCCGGCCGTGGCATCGACCACGCCGTCATGGAACTGCAGATGCAGGGCCTGGCCGGCCGTCACCTGCGCGGCTGATCCCAGCGGTGCACCTTCGGCGTCGCGCACCAAGGCGAAGCCGCGTTTCAGCACCTGCTCATAGGAATAGCTGTCGAGCAGAGCTGCGGCATGGCCGAGAGCGGTGCGCTGGCGCTCGATCAGATGGGTCAGCAGGTTGGGTCGCAAGCCGGCGGCAACGGTGTCGAGTTGGCGGCCCTGACGGTCAAGCTGGCGGGCAAAGCCACTGCCCAGGCGCTCGGTCGTGTGGCGCAAGGCCGTGGATGCCACTTCAATCTGCTCACGCGGGGTGCGCAGGCGCGCCGCCAAGGTTGCCAGTTGATCACGGCGGCGGTCGAAACTGACAAAACGGGCATTGAGCCAGCGCTCCACCCATTGATCGAGTTGTTGTGTCCGTTCCTGCAGCAGGCGCTGCGGATCGGGGAGACCACGGCCAAGGCCTTCGACAGCGAGCCGGCCCTCGGTCAGGCGGCGGTTGAGCGCTACGGTCAAACGCTGGCCCGCTTGTGCCAGTTCGGCGAGGAGATCGGCCCGCACCGGCACCGCCATTTCGGCGGCGGCCGTCGGGGTCGGTGCCCGGCGATCCGAGGCATAATCGATCAGGGTCGTATCAGTCTCATGGCCGACGGCGCTGATCAGCGGGATCTCGCTCTCCGCTGCCGCGCGCACGACGATTTCTTCGTTGAAAGCCATCAGGTCTTCCAGCGAGCCGCCGCCGCGCGCGACGATCAGCAGATCCGGCCGCGGCACGGCACCGCCTGCCGGCAAGGCATTGAAGCCGCGAATGGCCGCCGCCACCTGGGCCGCGGCACCCTCACCCTGAACCAAAACCGGCCAAAGCAGGACATGGCGCGGGAAGCGGTCTTCCAAGCGATGCAGGATGTCACGGATGACGGCGCCGGTCGGCGAGGTGACGACGCCGATCACCTGCGGCAGCAGCGGCAAGGGACGCTTGCGCTCGGCATCGAACAGGCCTTCCGCCGCCAGTTTCTTGCGCCGATCCTCCAGCATTTTCAGGAGGGCGCCGATCCCGGCCAGTTCCATCCGGTCGATCACCAGCTGGTATTCCGAACGCTCGGCATAAGAGGTGATGCGGCCGGTAACGACCACTTCCATGCCCTCTTCCGGACGGACCGCCAGGCGGCCGGCGACGCCCTTCCAGCAGACCGCCTTCAGGCCGGCATTCTCGTCCTTCAGCACCATATAGAGATGGCCGGAGGCGGCGCGCTTGAAGCCGGAAATCTCACCCTTGACCCGCACCCGGTCGAAGCCGGTTTCCAGGGTCCGCTTGATGGCAAAAGCCAGCTCGCTCACCGAATATTCGGCGAGATTGTGACCGGTCGGGGCCGCCGCCTCGGGTAAAGCGCCGGAGTCGGGAAGGGGAATCTCTGTCATGACGTTTTATTGTATGTTATCGGGAGCGCGGCAAGCGTTACCTGACTGACGGACAGCCTGAATCCAGGTGGCGGATGAACCAAGTTTTTTCTTTGGGGACGAGATAATGCGCATATTGGTCGTAGGCTCCGGTGGCCGCGAACACGCCCTTTGCTGGAAGATCGCTGCCTCCCCCCTCTGCGACGCCCTGTTCTGCGCCCCCGGCAATGCCGGCATCGCCAGCGAGGCGACCTGTGTCCCGGTCAAGGCCGATGACATCCCCGGCCTCGTCGCCCTCGCCCAGAACGAGCATATCGATTTCGTCGTCGTCGGCCCTGAGGCGCCCCTGGTCGCCGGCCTCGTCGACCAGCTCGAGGAACATGGCATCCCGGCCTTCGGACCAACTGCCAAGGCGGCGGAGATCGAAGGGTCCAAGGGCTTCATGAAGGACCTCGCCGCCAAGTATAACATCCCGACCGCCGCCTATCGCCGCACCAGTGATCCCAAGGTTGCCAGCGCCTTCGCCCGCACCCTGGAAACGCCGGTGGTGGTGAAGGCCGACGGCCTCGCCGCCGGCAAGGGTGTTCTCATCTGCGAGACCCACGCGGAGGCCGACCAGGCGATCGATGACATCCTGGTGCATGGCCAATTCGGCGCTGCCGGCGCGGAAGTGGTGGTCGAGGAATTCCTCGATGGCGAGGAGCTGAGCTTCTTCGCCTTGGTCGATGGCATGAACGCTTTGCCCCTGGGTTCCGCCCAGGATCACAAGCGGGTCGGCGATGGCGATACCGGGCCCAATACCGGCGGCATGGGCGCCTATAGCCCGGCCCCGGTATCGACGCCCGCACTTGAGCGCGACATCATGGACCTCATCATCAGCCCGGCCGTGCAGGGCCTCGCCGCCGAGGGACGACCCTTCAAGGGTGTCCTCTTCGCCGGCATCATGGTGACCTCCAAGGGCCCGCGGCTGATCGAGTTCAATGCCCGCTTCGGCGATCCCGAATGCGAGGTGCTGTGCCAGCGCCTGAAATCCGATCTCGTTCCCGCCTTGATGGCGGCGCGCGACGGTACGCTCAAGGATTTCGACCTGCGCTGGTTCAATGAAGCGGCGGTCTGCGTCGTCATGGCGAGCAAGGGCTATCCCGGCAAGACCCAGAATGGCAGCGTCATCCGCAAGCTCGACGCAGCCGGCAAGCTGCCCGATGTCACCGTCTTCCATGCCGGCACCAGGGCCAATGACAAGGGCGAGATCGAGGCCCATGGCGGCCGCGTCCTTGCCGTCACCGCCCTTGGCAAGAACGTGCAGGACGCCCAGCGCAAGGCCTATGCGGCGGTCGATGCGATCGACTGGCCGGAAGGTTTCTGCCGCCGCGATATCGGCTGGCGGGCGATCGAGCGGGAAAAGGCGAAGAAGGGCTGAGGCGAAACGTGCTTCAGGAGACCCATCGGGTAATGCGGGACCTAAGTTCTGCCATATTCGCGAACTACCCATTCATACTGTCGAGACAGTGACGGAAAGTTACAATGCGGGCGGCCTGGCGGCGAGGTGCATCTATCATGCTCAACGTCGCACTGCTGACGCTTGCATCAATAGAGCTGGCTAAGCCGCTATCCTCGTGTTCACCGCCGTTGGGCGCCGAATCACGTTTTTACCCAGATGAAATACCATCAGTGCTACTTAAGACTCTGGCGCAATACGGCCCGATCGCTGGACAGGGAGAGCCCTTCAACGATAGTGACGTACTCCATCCAGGTTTGCCACAATCCGGTGTCATCTTCATTTGGTCGAGCGGTGCCCATTGGGTGATTACTTTGGCACGGGGAGGCTTTGTTCCTCTTTCCGAAGTCTCCGTTTACACGCTGATCAACGATCACGTAGTTCGACGTGAGGCAGATCAAAGCACGCAAAGAGGCATGGAGTGCGAAGCAGCCCGTCGCCTGTTCGGCGCGCTACCATAGACGTGTCGTTGCTGCTGCCCCGTGTCTCGACTTCACAGTTTGAAGATCTTCCCCGGATTCATCCGGTTCTCGGGATCGATTGCCTGTTTCAGCAGTCGCATCAGGCCGATCGCATCGGCGCCATGCTCCTGTTCGAGGAAGGCCATCTTGCCGGTGCCGATGCCGTGTTCGCCGGTACAGGTGCCGCCCATCGACAAGGCCCGGGTGACGAGGCGTTGGTTGAACTCTTCCGCCGCCCGCAGTTCCGCCGGACTGTCGGGATCGATGACCAGCGAAGTATGGAAGTTGCCATCACCGACATGGCCGACGATGGGGGCGAGGAGGCCATGTTTGACGATGTCCTTCTTGGTCTCGAGCAGGCAATCGGCGAGACGCGAGATCGGCACGCAGACATCGGTGGGCCAGCCCTTTGAGCCCGGCCGCAGAGCGAGCCCGGCATAATAGGCGTTGTGCCGCGCCTGCCAGAGCTTGTTACGCTCCTCCGCCAGCGTCGCCCAGAGGAAGTCGCCGACACCAAAATCATCGGCAATGGCCTTCACGGCGTCGGATTGCTCGGCGACACCGGCCTCACTGCCATGGAATTCGAAGAACAGGGTCGGTGCCACGGCATAGTCCAGTTGCGAATAGCGATTGACCGCGTCAAGCTGCACCTCGTCGAGAAGTTCGATGCGGGCGACGGGAATGCCCGACTGGATGACCCGGATGACGGTATTAACCGCATCGGCGATTGTGGGGAACGGTGCCACAGCGGCGGCGATCGCTTCCGGAATGCCATAGAGCTTGAGGCGGATCTCGGTGATGACGCCGAGCGTTCCTTCGGACCCGATGAACAGACGCGTCAGGTCATAGCCGGCCGCCGATTTCCGCGCCCTGCCACCGGTCTTGATGACACGGCCATCCGGCAGCACCACAGTCAAGCCCAGCACATTCTCGCGCATGGTGCCGTAGCGCACCGCATTGGTGCCGCTGGCCCGGGTCGCCGTCATGCCGCCGATCGTGGCATCGGCGCCAGGATCGATCGGGAAGAACAGACCGGTATCGCGCAATTCGTTGTTGAGCTGCTTGCGCGTCACGCCGGCCTGGACCAGCACATCGAGGTCCTCGGCATTGACCTCGATCAGCTTGTTCATGTTGCCCATGTCGATGCTGACCCCGCCTTCGAGGGCTGCAACATGGCCTTCGAGCGAAGTCCCGACACCGAAGGGGATGACAGGCGCGCCATGACGGCGCGCGATCTTCATGACCTGCGAAACCTCTTCCGTGGAATTCGGGAAGACGACGACGTCCGGGCAATGGGTGTCGTGATAGGATTCGTCATGGCCATGGCGATCGAGAATGCCAGGATTGGTGCTGACCCTCTCGCCGAGCAAGGCGGTCAGATCGGCGATCAACTTGGTGGCATCGGCAAGGCGGCGAGATTTGGGTTGCGGCTGCATGAGCGAGATCCTTCAGCAAAGGCCCCTCACCCCAACCCTCACCCCACAAGCGGGGCGAGGGAGAAGGTGGCGCATCGTACCTGCTCCCTCAATTGTCACCCTCGGGCTTGACCCGAGGGTCCATTGGCAAGATCGCACTTGCAGTTGATATGGATGCCCGGATCAAGTCCGGGCATGACACTGAGAAATCTAGACGCTGTTCCCTCTCTCCGCGCGAGCAGAAAGAGAGTCGGTGTGAGAGGCTATTTCACCGCTCTACCGTAGCCTCCGCCGCCCGGTGTTTCCACGATAAAACAATCGCCGGGCTGCATCTCCGCCTTGTCGGTACCGCCTAACACCGTGACCGTGCCATCGTTGCGCAGGACCGAATTGCGACCGAGTGCACCATCGGCACCACCTTCCATGCCATAGGGCGGAACGCGGCGGTGACCGGAGAGGATAGCGGCCGTCATCGCCTCACGGAAACGAATGCGACGGATGACGCCATCACCGCCGCGATGTTCGCCCTTGCCGCCGCTGCCGCGGCGGATGCGGAAATCCTCGACCAGGACCGGGAAGCGCCATTCCAGCACCTCCGGATCGGTGAGGCGTGAATTGGTCATATGCGTCTGCACCGCATCGGTGCCGTCGAAGTCGGAACCAGCACCTGAACCGCCGGCGATGGTTTCGTAATATTGATACTTGGCGTTGCCGAAGGTGAAGTTGTTCATCGTCCCCTGCGATGCCGACATCACGCCCATGGCGCCATAGAGCGCATCGGTCACACATTGCGAGGTCTCGACATTGCCGCTGACCACGGCCGCCGGATAAGCCGGCTTCAGCATGCAGCCGTCGGGGATGACGATCTCCAGCGGCTCGAGGCAGCCGGCATTCATCGGGATCTCGTCATCGATCATGGTGCGGAAGACATAGAGCACGGCCGCTTTCGCCACCGCGGAAGGCGCGTTGAAATTGCTGGGCAGTTGCGCCGAGGTGCCGGTGAAGTCGATCTTGGCGTTGCGCTTGGCATGATCAACCGTGACCGTGACGGCGATCTTCGCCCCATCATCCATCTCATAGACGAATTTGCCGTCCTTCAGCCGGTCGATGACGCGGCGCACCTGCTCCGCCGCATTGGCACGCACATGGTTCATATAGGCATGCACCACATCGAGGCCGAAATCCTTGACCATGCGATGCAGTTCCTGCATGCCCTTCTCATTGGCCGCCACTTGGGCGCCCATATCGGCGACATTCTGTTCGGCATTACGCACAGGATATTTGCCGCTCGCCAGCAATTGCCGCAACTCCGCTTCGCGGAAGCGGCCCTGATCCACCAGCTTGAAATTGTCGATGAGGACGCCTTCCTCCTCGACGGTGCGGCTGTCCGGTGGCATCGAGCCCGGTGTGGTGCCACCGATATCGGCGTGATGACCGCGGCTGGCGACATAGAAGAGGATCGACGTGCCATCGGCGGCAAAGAC